>NZ_JARESO010000011.1:0-236136 GCF_046030175.1 Paraburkholderia sp. RL17-373-BIF-A | reverse complement strand
CGACTTGTAGTCCGCGCCGGACGCACGGTCCGCGGACGTGTTCGCGCTCGAACCCGGCGCGACGGTGGTCGTGGATTGCTTGACCTCGCAGCCGGCGAGCGTGCCGGCCGGAACCAGCGCGATAGCCGTGCGTAAAAAGCCGCGGCGAGAGCTAATAGGGGATGAGGGCATGTTGTTCTAGTCACCAGATTGGAGCGCGCCATTGCGTTCCGGGCAGTCATCGGATTGCCGGCGGGATGATAAATGGAACCGGTTCCAAAGTCTTTTATCTTTTTTACAACAAGTTGTTTCGTGGAGTGATGAAATGCCGTGTGTCTAAAAAAAGATGTTTTAAATCAAAGGTATTTTTTGGCGTCAGGCAGGGTGAGGACGGGATCGTCGGCGCCGACCGGAGTGATGTGAAAAAGCGACGTGGTCGGGCATGTTGCGCCAGCAAGGACCCAATTAACGCGGGAAATAGATCGCGACAAACCCAGGATTCTGACTTGTCGCGCCGCTCACCGGAATGCCCTGTTCGACCAGCACGGTCTGCTGTGTGGCGTTGTGGTAAATCTTCAACCGGATGGTCTGTGGATTGGCGGGCTGGCTGCTGTCGAGGTAGCCGGCATCGGACAATAACGAGGCAGCCTGCGCCGCGGTGAAGCTCTGGTTGACTGTCGTGACGGTAGTGGACGGATTGCCGTCGAACACGTTGTCGGAGAAGCTGCCGTCCGCGTTGACCGTCAACGTGGACGACGGCGACGGCGCGCCCTCGGCCTTGGCCCCGCAGTTTTCCCAGCCGTCGAACACGGCGCTGCTCGCGCCGAGCGTCGTCCAGTTCGCGGACGGCGTGGCCGACACAGTCCAGCTATTGTCCAGCAGCGCGGCCACGCTCTTGATATTGACGCCCGCATTGACCCCGGTCACCGTGCCGATGCTGTTCGTGGGCGCCGAAACGCATGCCGTGCCGGCGCCCGTCACGTTGGTGGCCAGATGCGTCGACACGAGCGTATTGTTCCCCGCCGTCAGCAGCGGCGCGGCGACAGGGCTCACGAGCATTGCATTGGCGGTCGTGGTCGCCGCGATGAGCGACAACGAAACCGCCCCGACACTGCCGAGCGTCGTGCTGTTCTGATAGACCGAGGCATTCGAAGACGGAGCGGGCGGTGCGCTGCCGCCGCTGCCACCGCCTCCGCCTCCGCCGCCCCCTCCACATGCGGCAAGCAGCGCGGCGGCGAACGCGGCGGCGGTGCATCCTGCTCTGTGCATCATGTCGTTCGCCCCCGGTGCGTTGCGTTTCAAGGTTGCGGCAGCAAAGTCGCGGATACGGCGCTCGCGTTTGCGATGAAGACGTTGGTGGCGTCGTCCTGCAACAGATAGCCCTGGCTGACCAACGCGTTCGCCGCAGCCGCGACTGCGGTCTGATATTTCGACCGGCTGCCGCCATAAAGTGTGGCAAGCGTGGTGCGCGTATCGGTGCCGCCGGCCTGCGCGGCGGCGCTCACCGCGAACGGAATCGCAGCGCCGTTCGAAATGCAGCCGTCGCCGATCGCGTGCCCCGCGCCGCGATAGTTCCAGCCGGTGTAGGTGGCGAGCGGGGCGGCGACGTCGGGCACCAGCACGCCGGACGTTTCGTTGCCGTTGGCATCCACTTTCGGCACGAGAATCGTGTACGCCTGTGCCGTGTTCACCACGGGAACCGCGTTGCTATAGTCGGTCACGAACAGCTGGTTGTACTCGCCATTGAAGGTCAATTGCACAGACGTGGGCGTCGCGGCCGCACCGCTTGGCACCATTACGTTGGTGAGCGACGGGAAGCCCAGCGCGGTCTGAGTCGGCGCGACCAGCGTGCCCGCGGCGACCGTCGGATATTGCGAGGCGGGCGGCGGCGTGCCCTTGCCGACCCAGTTGACGAGCGCCGGAATCAGCGCGCGTTCGACCGGCGTTTCTTCGACCGGCGAGCCCGGCAACTGGCATTGGCTGCCCGCGGCCGGAACTGTCATGTTGCCGGTCGTTACGCCATTGCCGCCGCCGTGCTGCGTGCCCGCCACCAGGTAGTAGCGCACGTTCGCCGGCAACTGGATGTCATTGCCGCGTCCGTCGGTCACGACCAGCGACGCCGCGCCGCCCCACCATTCGAACGCGCCGTCGAGCTGCATGATCTTCGGACAGGTGTTGGTGGCCGTGCACTGCTTCAGGATGCCGTCAGTGGCGCCGCTCACCGGGTCGGTAGTCGTCGCGTAAGTGAACGGGAACTGGAAGCCCGGCATGAAGTGATCTTCATGCTGCTTCGACCAGCGGCCGGGTTGCGCGAACGCGGCATTGGTCCACGTGCGGCGAGCCGCCGAGATGATCGGGAACATGCCGTCGAACACGATCTTGCCGTTCTTGTCGGCGTTGAAGCCCTCGTACAGAAAGTCCTTCATGAAGCGGCCCGACTGCGAAATCCCTTCGCCGATCGCGATATCGAAGTTCGTGCTGGTCGAGCATGTCGACGCGACGCATCCCGCGTTCTTCAGATCGTTGAGCGGATTGGCGACGCCTTGCGCATCGGCCGCGTCGTAGCGCAGGAACGACACCAGATCGCGCAAGGCGGCGAAGCTGATGCCGTCGACGGTCGGCGCGGCGGCCTGATAGACGAAGCTGTAAATGGTCCCGGCGTCAGGCGCAACCTGCGTGCCGTTCGGGCCCGGCACGGTCGCGGGCGGCGTAAAGGTGACGGAATAATTGCCTTCGTAGACATTGTTCGGCGTACTGACGTAGCTCCATGTCGTCACCGGCTGGGAAGGCGCGGTATAGGTTTCGAGGCCGCCCGGAATGCTGCCGTATGCCGTGAGCCACGACTGGCGCGCGGTGAAGGTGACCGAGCTCTTGTCGGACAGATTGGCCGGCGGGTAAGTCAGCGGAATGGTGGTAGGCGGGCCGCCCGCATAGTCCGGGATGAATTCCTCGCGGCTCAAGCCGGTCATCGGCGTGCCGTCCTTGTTGGTCGCCACGGGGAAGCTGGCGCCGAGCAGGCCCGCGCCGGCGGTGCTGCTGTTGCCGGTGACCGGAACGTCGCCTTGCCAGCCGCTCCACAGGATCGTATAGCCGTTACGCAGCAGCGACGGGAAGCTGGACGAGGGCGCCGCGCCGGTATCGAGCGCGCCGCCGCCCACGAACGACGCCGCGCCGATCTTGCTGCCGCGATTCACGACGTCATAGAACAGCACGCGCTTGGCGGCCGCCGCGCTTTGCGGGCGCAGGATCACCACGTCGGTCGTATAGGCGACGTAACCGTCGCTGCCGACCGGCGCGTTCTTGATGTTCACGATGCCCGCATTGAGCGGATTGTTCGGATCGAGTTCGCCGTGCACGACCGCGGTGATCACCTGGTAGGGACCCGCCGCGCCGGCCGGCGTCGCGCCGCCGAACGCCGGTGCGCTCGACAGGATCTGGAAGCTCTGGATAAAGCCAGCGCCCTTCGCCGTGACGGGCGGCGACGACGGCGACACGTTGTCGTGCCCGCATCCACCGAGCAACGCGATTCCGACACCGACTCCCAGCGATACAGCTAGCGACTGCACCTTCATGGTCAGGCCTCCGAACACGGTCAGGGAAAAGGAGTGTGCGTATGGAACGGACGGACCGTCATCGGGCGAAAACCGCCGATATGCCCAAAAGGCCTGTCAATATTTTGTAAGGGTCTATATTTATATTTATAACGTTCGTAGATATTTATAATTCGCCCGACACCGTTCTCAACTATCGTTTACGCGTACAGTGGCAGCATGCTCGTTGTGGTCAACTCGATTCCGTGTGGAGTCCAAACATGACAAACAAGCTCACGCTCGCAGACCGGCTGCGGGAATCCATCGAGGAAGCCATTGCGACCGGCGATCTTCCGCCGGGCGCACGGCTGGATGAGGCGGAATTGATCGCGCGCTTCGAGGTGTCCAGAACACCCGTGCGCGAAGCGTTGCTGCAACTGGCCGCGGCCGGCATGGTGGAGATGCGGCCGCGGCACGGCGCCGTGGTCGCGAAGATCAGCCTGCACAGACTGATCGAGATGTTCGAGGTGATGGCCGAGCTCGAGGCGATGTGCAGCCGCCTTGCCGCGCGGCGCATGAGCGCGCAGGAGTTGCAGGCGCTGCGCGAGGCGCATGTCGCGTGTCAGAAAGCGCGCGACGGCGGCAGCCCGGACGAGTATTACCACCTGAACGAGCGCTTTCACTGCCTGATCTATCACGGCAGCCACAACGGTTTTCTGCATGACCAGGCGAAGGCGCTCCACAAACTGCTGCGTCCGTACCGGCGTTTGCAGTTGCGCGTCAAGGGGCGTGTCGCCGCCTCGTTCGACGAACATCAGGCGGTCGTGGATGCGCTCGAAGCGGGCGACGGCGAAGCCGCCGCCGCCGCGTTGAGAGGGCACATTCTGGTGCAGGGCGAGCGCTTCGGCGACCTGATTGCCGCGCTCGCGCAAGTCAGCGCGGAATAGCGGCGGGGCGTGGCGGCCTCGGGCACGAAGGCGGGTGTTCTTTTACCTCACAGGTAATCGACGCGCGTCATGCCCGAGGCGACCATGAGTGGCATGCAAGTTTTCGATCCGCATCCACTCATTGCCAGGAGCCACACCATGACCGCCTACGCGATTGCCCATCTGCACGACGTCGAACTGGGCGACGACATCATCGAATATCTCGAGTGCATCGACGGCACGCTCGCGCCGTTCGACGGCCATTTCATCGTGCATGGCGCACGCCCGGAAATACTCGAAGGCGAATGGCACGGCGATCTGATCGCGATTGCGTTCCCCGATCTCGCCGCCGCGCGCGCCTGGTACGCATCGGACGCGTATCAGCGCATCCTGCCGTTGCGCACGCGGCATGCGCGCGGGCCGGTGATCCTGATCGACGGCGTGGACGAGCGGCACAAGGCGGCCGACATCCTGAGATGAACGCGGCGGCATCACCGCGTGAACGTCCCGAGTCCTTCCGCGTTGTAGTACTCGAGCGTCACCTGATTGCTCAGGAACGAGACTTTGGAAATCGTTCCCGGCGCGGCGTTTTCGTTGACGAGCATGAAGGTGAAGGTATCGCCGTCCCAGTGCGAAAGGGGCAGGCGCAAGGGCGTGCCGCCGATGGTCAGGAGCAGGGCGCCGTTCGCTGCCGATATCTGGATCGGCCCGTAATAGTCGTTGTTATAGGTGCCCGTATAGGTGGAGAGTGCCCGCGCGGGTAGCGGCGCTGCGGGCGGCTTCACGCCGACGAGCGAGCCGGCCGGTTTGTTGAGGTCCGCAAACGCCTCGCTATAAGCCGCAAACCAGTCACGCTGGATGGAGCCGAACTGCACGATATCGAAGAATTGCGCGGTGAGCGTTTCCGGCACGCCGAGCGGATAGCCGTTGGTGAGCGCAACGATCGCGCAGCCCGTCGAGGGCACCACCACGAAATTGGTCGCGGCGCCCGCGCCGAATGCGCCCGAATGACTGTATGACGCGCGCCCCGCCGCAGTGGTGCCGACGTTGAAACCGAAGCCATAGTAGGACGCGTTCTGGCCGTTGCCGGCCGGCTGAATCTGCGATTGCTGGCTGATCGCCGCGTTGAGCGCGGCGGCGTCGACGATGCGCGTGCCGTTGAACACGCCCTGGCCCAGCATCAGCGTCAGCCACTTCGCCATGTCGTTCGCGGAGGAACTCACGCCGCCCGCGGGCGCTTGCGCATCCGGCATCGAGCCCAGGCCGACGACCCATTGGCCGTTGCGCTGCACGTGCCCGGTGGCCCGATTCGCGCGCGCGATGAAATCAGCGTAGCGCGAACTCGTGCTCGTCATGCCGAGCGGCTGATAGAGCGTGCGATCCGAGAGCGTCGCCCAGTCGATTCCGGTGGCGGTGGCCACCGAGATCGCGCCCGCCGTCAGGCCGAAGTTCGTATAGGCGTACGAACGGCGAAACGGCGCCAGCGGCAGATAACGCAGATGTTCGAGGATGGTGGTCTGATCGTAGCCCATGTCTTCCAGCAGATCGCCAGCATGATCGGGCAAGCCGGAGCGATGCGCGTACATGTCGCCGACCGTGACTTGCGCGCTCACGGTCGGATCCGCCAGCGTGAACCACGGCAGATGCGCGCGCAACGGTGTATCCCAGGACACCGTGCCTATGCCGACCTGGTGCGCCACCACCATCGACCCGACCGGCTTCGACAGCGACGCGAGCTGGAACACCGTGTCGGCATCCACGGCGAGGCCCGAGCCGACCAGCCGCGTGCCGAAGCCTTTCGCATAGACCGTTCGCAGATTGCGCACCACGGCGACCGACATCCCGGGCACGCCGGTGCTGGCCATGAGGTTGTTGACGAGCGTGTCCAGTTGCGCGAGGGCGGCGTCGATCTGGGAATCAGGCACGGGGCCGTTTGGATTGGTGTTGCCGCCGCTGCCCGAATTGTTCAATTCGTTGGAACCGCCGCATGCGGTGACGGCCCCGCATAGCGCCGCGCCGAGAAAGCGCCGCCGTCCTTGCACTGAGGTCATGTCGTGTCTCCGGATAACTTCTTCTGGTTTGTTTGAATCCAGGCTCGTACAGCGGCCCTGACGGCTTGACGCGTCGCGTTGTTGCGTTGCGTAGTGTAGGCAGCAAAGAAGCGAATCGAAAGCTGGTTGCGGGAATGGCAGGCATTCTGGCCTGGAGAAGAGCGTTACACTTGCCCATCTTTTTGCGTAGATCCGTTCATCGTGGTGCCGGGTTCGCTGGCGAGTTCTTCGGCTTCACCGTGCATGAAGAAGCAACAATGGAAAACCTCCTCAAGAAACTCGACCTCACCTCGCTGCGCCTATTCATCGCCGTCTGCCAGGAGCGCAACATCGCGCGCGCGGCGGAGCGCGAGTTCATCGCATCGTCCGCCGTCAGCCGGCGCATCGCCGAGATCGAGGCGGTGATCGGCCTGCCCGTGATCCAGCGCCAGTCGCGCGGCATCACCGTAACGCCGGTCGGCGAGACCGTGCTGCGCTACGCGCTGGCGATCATCGGCAATATCGAACAGATGAGCGCGGAGCTGTCGCGCTTCTCGTCGGGCGCGAAAGGGCGCGTGCGGGTGGTGGCGAATCTGTCCTCGATCGTGCAGTTTCTGCCGGAAGACGTTGCTGCGTTCGGCCGCGCGTTCCCGGAAGTGTCGATCGAACTGGAAGAGGAAAACAGCGCCGACGTGCTGCGGATCGTCGGTGAGCACGCGGCGGACTTCGGCATCTGTAATCCGGTGGCCGGCAGCGAGGCGTTCGAACAGGTGCCGTACCGGCAGGATCGTCTCGCGGTGCTGGTGCCGGGCGGCCATCGACTCGCCGGCGCGTTGCGCGTGAGGTTCGGCGAACTGCTCGACGACAGCTTCGTCGGCTTGCGCAGCGAGAGCGCGCTGACGCAACTGCTCACGCAACAGGCGGCCGCTGCGGGGCGGCAACTCGACGTGAAGATTCGCGTCAGCAGTCTCGACGCGCTTTGCCGGATGGTGCATGCCGGGCTCGGCATCGCGATCGTGCCCGAGCAGGTCGGGCTGCTCTATGTGAATGCGCTCGACGTGAGCCTCCTGTCCTTGAGCGATGCGTGGGCGGTGCGCCGCCTCATCATGATCTTCAAGACGCGCAACCAGTTGAGTGCTAGCGCGGCGGCGCTGGTCGGGTTTCTCGGCAAGGGTGTTTGACGCGAGCAACGGCGGGCGAATCGGCAGAGGCATGTACGCGCCGGCTGTCATATGCCGGCGGCGACGCGTCAGCGCCCGGACCGCGTCGAGCCCGATCGCGCCGATCATCGCCAAACGAGAGGTCTGCGTTGCCGTACCGGCACTTCGGCATTGCCTGCGCGCGCCGTATAGTGAGCGCAAGGAGAATGCCCATGAGCGACACGATTCGTCTGGACGGCCGCGTGCTGTACCTGTCCCAGGACCCCGCGGTGATCGAGGCGCAGCTCGCCGGCGACAACTTCACGCGCGCCACGGCCGGTCCGTTGCGCGACAACGTCTCCACCGACGAGATCACGCCGGTCACCGTCATGCTCACGTACGACGAACGCCTCGGCCAGTATCCGTATGTCGGCTTCAAAGCCGGCGAGCGCATGCCGATCGGCCGCGATGCGGTGAAGAACGGCGGCTTCCAGGTGACGGTGGCGGGCAAGCGCTACGGCAAGGGTTCATCGCGCGAATCGAGTCCGTTGGCGGAACTCTCGGCCGGTATCCGGCTGATCGTCGCGGAGAGCTTCGAACGGATCTATCAGCAGAATTGCGACAACATCGGCATTCTCACCACCACTGACTTTTCCGTGCTCGATCGGTTGAGCGCGGGAGAAGCGGTGCCCATCGACGAATTTCTCAAAGGCCGCGACGCGCTCACGCAGCAGATCATCCGCAGCGGCGGCCTGCTCGCGTACAGCAAGTTCGCCGACTGGCCCGCGCCGAGCGTGGGCGATAACGCTAACGCGACGCAGGCCGCGGAGCCGAAGACGCTGGTCGAGAAGATCATCGAACGGCATCTGCATCCCGGCAGCGTGGGCGCGCAGCGCGGCGACGGCGTGTTCATTGCCGCGGATTGGCGCTTCAGCCACGATTACTTCACCGGCATGTGCGCGCACCTGATGCATCGCGCGTTCGGCAAGCCTGCGCCGCTGCATGCGCCGGATCACATCATCGCGTTCCAGGATCATCTGGTGCTCGCGTCGCAAAGCATTCCACACGTGCGCGACGGTTTGCTGCCGGGCGTCGCCAATCTGATGGAAGGGCATACGTCGTTCTCGCGCGACTATCCGGTGCGCTCGCACGGCGCGCTCGACAGCCTGCCGGGGTCCGAGGGCATCTGTCATGCGCTGATGGCCGAGCAATACGCGTTGCCGGGACAGGTGGCGTGCGGCACCGATTCGCATACGCCGCATTCGGGCGCGCTCGGCTGCCTCGCATTCGGTGCGGGCGCAACGGAAATCGCCAATAGCTGGGTGACGGGTTATGTGCGCTGCAAGGTGCCGGAGACCTTGCGCATCGAAATCAGCGGTCACTTGCGCGACGGCGTGACCGCGAAAGATGTGGTGTTGCATCTGCTACAGATGGACGCGATCCGTTCGGGTGACGCGATCGGCCTCGTGTTCGAATACGGCGGCGCGGCGGTGCGCGCGATGTCGATCGACGAGCGCGCGACCTTGACCAACATGGTCGCGGAACTGGGTGGGTTCACCGGCATCGTCGAGCCGGACGAACGCACGGTCGCATTTCTCAAAGAGCGGCGCGGCGTCGATTTCACGCTTGAAAACTGGATGAAAAGCGACGCGGGCGCTATTTATCGCGACACGATTTGTATCGACGCAAGCGCCATCGAACCGATGCTCGCGCGTCCCGGCGATCCCGGCAACGGCGTGCCGGCGCCGCAACTGGAGCAGGACGTCACGATCGATATCGCTTACGGTGGTTCGTGCACCGCGGGCAAGCGCGAAGACTTCGATTTCTATTACGAGGTGCTGCGCTGGGGTGTCGAACAAGGCATTCGTGTGCCCGAGGGCACGCGTCTGTTCCTGCAGTTCGGCACCATGGCCGTGCGCGCGTATTGCGAGGAACAGGGCTATTTGCCGGTCTTCGAACGCGCGGGCGTGACGCTCGTCATGCCGGGCTGCGGGTCGTGCGCGAATTGCGGACCGGGTCAATCGGCCGAGGCGAACGAGGTGACGATCAGTGCGATCAACCGTAATTTCCCGGGCCGTTCGGGGCCGGGCGATGTGTGGCTCGCGAGTCCGTACACGGTGGCGGCGAGCGCGCTGGCTGGAAAAATCACGACCTTCGAACAATTGAAGCGCGCACGCGGCTAGAATGCTGGCCGGACCTTGGGCCCGGCAGATCGTGGTGCGTGTGATGCGCAAAAGTACGAGAGGCCGGCACGAGACCGGCCCGGCGAGGCTTATTCTTTCGCCAGAATCATCGGCAACTATGTTGCATGGGACCGGAGTAAGCGCTAAAGCGCCAACTCTGGTCGACAAAGGAGACAGACAAGATGGCATCCCCAGATCACGCCGGCTCCGTCGCGAAGAAGAACGGCGGCGCGGCGCATTCCGATAGCGCGGCCAGTCGCACCGCTGCGGCCGCGCCGCTCGACGCCGGCAGCATTTCCGCGCGCCTCGACCGGCTGCCCGCCACGCGCTCCGTCTGGAAGCTGGTGGTGCTGCTGAGCCTCGGCTTCTTCTTCGAACTCTACGATCTGCTGTACTCCGGCTACGTCGCGCCGGGCCTCGTCAAAAGCGGTCTGCTGACGGCGACCACGCACGGCCTGTTCGGCTCGACCGGCGTCGCGAGTTTTATCGCGGCGCTGTTCAGCGGCCTCTTTATCGGCACGATCGCGTGTGGGTTTCTGGCGGATCGCTTCGGACGCCGCGCCGTGTTCACGTATTCGCTGCTGTGGTACACGGCGGCCAACGTCGTGATGGCGTTTCAGGAGTCGGCCACGGGTCTGAACTTCTGGCGCTTCGTGGCGGGGATCGGCATCGGCGTCGAACTGGTGACGATCGGCACGTATATCTCCGAACTGGTGCCCAAGCAGATTCGCGGCCGCGCGTTTGCCTGCGAGCAGGCGGTCGGCTTTACCGCGGTGCCCGTGGTGGCGTTTCTGTCGTATCTGCTGGTGCCACGCACGCTGCTCGGCCTCGACGGTTGGCGCTGGGTCGTGCTGATCGGCGCACATGGTGCGCTGTTCGTATGGTGGATCCGTCGCGCGTTGCCGGAGAGCCCGCGCTGGCTCGCGCAGCAAGGGCGTCTTGCCGAAGCCGATCGCGTGATGACCGAACTCGAAGCGAAAGTGCGCCGCGAGTATGGCCGCGAGTTGCCGCTGCCCGCGCCGCCGGCGCCGGTCGCGCCGCGCGGCAGCTTCCGCGATATGTGGGTGCCGCCGTACCGCAGCCGCACGCTGATGATGACGATCTTCAATATCTTCCAGACCGTGGGCTTCTATGGCTTCGCGAACTGGGTACCCACGCTGCTCATCAAGCAGGGCATTACGATCACCACCAGCCTGATGTATTCGAGCGTGATCGCGCTGGCCGCGCCAATCGGTCCGGTGATCGGCCTCTTTATCGGCGACCGCTTCGAGCGCAAGACGGTGATCGTGGTGATGGCGGGCGTGAATATCGTCTGCGGCCTGTGGTTCAGTCAGGCGGCGGGCGCGGTGTTGCTGGTCAGTCTCGGCGTGTGTCTGACGCTCGCGGGCAACATCATTTCGTATAGCTTCCATGCGTATCAGACGGAGCTTTTTCCGACCAGCATTCGAGCGCGCGCGGTGGGTTTTGTTTACTCGTGGAGCCGATTTTCCGCGATTTTCACAGCCTTTCTGATCGCAGCGGTGTTGAAGCACTTCGGCACTAGCGGCGTGTTCGTGTTCATCGCCGGGGCGATGCTGATCGTGATGCTGGCGATTGGATTGATGGGGCCGCGCACGAAGGGTATTGAACTGGAAAAGATATCTCAATAGCAAGGCAAACGCCTCTCACTCGGCGAGCTGCCATGTACCCGGGTCGATCCTTTATACCGGAAGCGCATCGCGCGTCTCTTTCACATAGCTTCATCTAGCAGCGGATAGTCGTTGTAGCCGGTTTCGTCGTCCGTGTAGATGGTTTCCGGATTGACCGCGTTGAGCGGCGCACCGCGTCGAAAGCGCTCCACCAGATCAGGGTTGGCGATAAAAGGACGACCAAACGCTGCCGCGTCCGCGTCGCCGCGTTCGATGGCCCGTTCCGCGCTCTCCCGCGTCAGCCCTTCATTGAGGATGTAGGCCCCTTTGAAGATGCGCCTCACGTCACGGCCGATGCGATCGTCGCCGCGATCCAGCGCCTCGCGCGCGAAAATGAAAGCGATGTGGCGCGCGTTGAGTTGCTCGGCGACATAAGTGAACAGCGCGCGCGGATCCGAGTCGTGCATCGAGTATGAACTCGACATCAGGTTCAGATGCACGCCGATGCGGTCCGCGGGCCAAACCGTGAGCAACGCATCGACTGCCTCCAGCAGGAAGCGCGCACGGTTCTCGACCGAGCCGCCATAACGGTCGGTCCGCAGGTTCGATCCGTCGTGCAGGAACTGATCGAACAGGTAACCATTTGCCGCGTGCAGTTCGACACCATCAAAACCAGCGCGTTGTGCGTTGGCGGCGCCAACCCGGAAATCCTCGACGATACCGGGAATTTCTTCGGTCTCCAGTGCGCGCGGTACGGTGTACGGACGCTGAGGCCGCACGCGGGTGACATGGCCTTCCGGCGCAACGGCGCTGGGGGCGACGGGAAGTTGGCCGTCGTGGTAGAGCGGGTCGGAAACTCGCCCGACGTGCCACAACTGGGAGACGATCAGGCCACCCGCATCGTGTACCGCTGAAGTCACCTCTTTCCAGCCGGCAATCTGCTTCTCGGACCAGATGCCCGGCGTGTTGGGATAGCCAACGCCCTGAGGCGTGACGGAAGTGGCTTCGGTAATGACGAGTCCTGCGCTCGCACGCAGTGCGTAGTGGTGCGCGTGGAGGACACCTGGACTGCGCTCAGCGAACGCGCGCATGCGTGTGAGCGGTGCCATGACAATGCGGTTCGACAACTTCAGCGCGCCAATCTGGATGGGATCGAAGAGTGTGGACATCTGCGGGCTTCTCATTTCGGTGTTGAAAGTAGCAAGGACGGATGCACCGTTTCCATTGGTTATGGAGCGTCGCAAGCCATACGTTTATCGGTACAGCGCATTCGATGTAACAATAGTTGTTACAACATAAACTATCCAGGCCATCAACACAAGTCTCTTCTCGTGACGAGGCGTCGTCGCTGGGACTCGAATGACGGGGGCAGGGTGTTTCGTCACGTCACTGGGACGATGCGTGTAGCCCGAAATCGTCCGTCTTTCTAAGGCGGGGAACGCGCTATGTCGCCGGGATTATCCGACGTGGCAGGATTGACTACCCATGCTGTAACGAATATAGTTACAACTAAACTGACTAACAGAGGCTTTCCATGAGCGCCAACAGCCGCTTGACCGTGGCGACCCATATCCTGGCGTGGATGGCGCTCGTCGCGCGGCGCAGTTCTGACCCGGTCACATCCGATCGCATCGCTGCGAGCGTCAACACCAATCCGGTGGTGATTCGTCGGACGCTTGGGTTGCTTGCGAAAGGCGGGCTTGTCGAGAGTTATCGCGGTGTCAATGCGGGATGGCGTCTGACGAGGAGTGCGGACGCAATCAGTTTGCTCGACGTCTTTGATGCGCTTGAAGAGGGTGCGCGCTTCGCGCTGCACCCTTCGAAACCGAGTCAGGCGTGCCCCGTTGGGCGAGGCATCGGGTCGACGCTGAGCCACGTCTATGATTCGATCGATAATGGCGTTCGAAAAACGCTTGCCACCACGACGATCGAAGCGGTACTCGCAGATACTCTCGCATCGCAACCATCGAAAAAACGTGGCTGAATCTGGGGCGGTTACGTGTGTCGGCTTCGACGTTCCATCCGCCAGTCATGCCTTGAGATGTCGCCCGATGGCTTGAATGGACGCAACGGCTATTTGCGCGTCCCGCAATCGACCCGTTCCAACGCCTTGCATCCCAGATGCAGACAGATGCGGCGTTTGCTCGATGTCAGGATGGTCAGCGGCACATCCGCTTTGACAGCAAAGCTCACGGCGTTCCCCATTCCCTGCGACCGGCAAAACGCGTCGGCTGCGGACGCACCGCAATTGGCCGCTTCGAAGCGCCGTTCCTTGAAAAGCATCAGCGCACAGAAGCTCACCGCACACGCCGGCGCCACATACCAGGCTGTGGACGTGGGATCGCCAGTTCACGATGTCGCCGCCGACGGCAAAGCCCTGACGATCGAGCGGCGCTGACGACGAGCGGCGCAATCACACCAATGCTGGCAAACGACGGGCACAGGCCGAGCGCGGCGGTTCCCAGAGCCGTCATCCAGCAGGTCCTCGTCATCACTGCGCGGCGTCCCACGCGGTCCGCGTAAGCGCCGATGATCATCGCGCCAACCGGTCGCATGAAAAAGCGACGCCGAATGTACCGGCAGCCCGTCACAAGCGATGCTGCGACAACGATTTTGAGAAGTTCGGGCGGATTGTCCGCGTTGCACGATCGGGCTACCGAGTGCGGCCAGCAATGGACATTCGACACTGCTACGTGAAATACGTGAAACGTCGAAAAATGCGCGCAAACAGTTGGATTCGGGACTACATTTCGACAGAAGCTGCAGAGCGACACTCCCGATATGCGTAAGCTGTTTGCACGAGCTGCCGTCGTTCGACGCTTGCGCGAACACGAGAGCGCCGCCTCTGTCACCCTGCGTATCTCGGCAATTTGTATAAGGAATCGATAGTCCGGCGTGACAGGCAGCCGTCCCGCCGCTCATCTTGAGGATTCGTTGACATGTCGAACGATGCTCCAGACATACTGATCGTCGGCGCCGGCCCGGTCGGTCTATTGCTCGCGACAGAGTTGCGACGCGACGGCGTCGATGTGCGCCTCGTCGACCGTATGCCCGCCCGGATTTTCTATTGCAAGGCGCTCGGAGTTACCCCACGCACCATCGAGATTTTCGAAGACATCGGCATCGCCCGACGCGCGATCGAAGCCGGCGTATGGCTCACCGGCGTTCAAACGTGGCAGGACGGTACGCATGTCCCCGCACGCAGTATGAGCATTCAGGGGCAAGGCCTGCCGTACGGCTCGCTGTCGCTCGCGCAGTTCGAAACGGAACGCCTGCTCGAGGCCGCACTCGCTGCGCAGGGCGGACGTGTGGAGTATGGCGTCGAGCTGGACGCTTTCGAAGAGCGCGAGGGTGCGGTCCACGCGCAACTCACCGATTCCAGCGGGCGAACGCACACCCTGCGTTGCCGTTGGCTCGTGGGCTGCGATGGCGCGCACAGCAAGGTTCGCTCGACGCTTGGTCTTGCGTTCGAAGGCGGTCAATACCCGCAAACATTCGCGCTCGCCGATCTCGACGTGGAATGGGACCTGCCCAGGGGACCCATGTATCGCTTCGACTGGAGCGCGGGGACACGCCCGAAAGCTTCGCTCGCGGCGGTTCCGGTTCGCGGCTCGGAGCAACGCTACCGGCTCTCGATCATCGTGCCTGAAGACAAGGCGGCGCTCGTCGATACTCCGTCGCCCGATTTCGATACGATGTGCGAGCTGCTCCTGCCGGCGTTACCGGATAACACGCGGGTGTCGTCGATGCGCTGGTCGTCGGTCTACCGGGTCAGCCATCGCATCGTGCCTGCCTATGCCCGGGGCCGCGTGTTCATTGCCGGCGACGCGGCGCATATCCATCCTCCGGTGGGCGGTCAGGGTATGAATACGGGGTTGCAGGATGCACACAATCTGGCGTGGAAGCTATCGCTCGCGGCGAGGGACCTCGCACAGCCTGAATTGCTCGAGAGCTATTCAGAAGAACGGCATCCCGTCGGGGTCGACGTCGTTCGATCGACGAGCGCGGCGCTGAATGCGGTGTTCGCTCGCGAGGCGGCGACACCGGCCATGCGCGAAACCCAGTTGCTCATCACGTATCGAGGCAGTCGCATCGTCGCCGACGAGTGTCCCGAGATGGACGCGACGTTACCCGCGCCCGGCGATCGTGTTCCCGAAGTGGGCGGCTTCCAGCAAAGGTTCGTCGGCCATGCGCAGCGCCTGCATGAATATGTCGGCCGCGGGCGGCATGTCCTGCTCGGCTATATCGATGCACCCGGCGCACAATATGATGCGTTCGTCGAGGGGTGCCCTGCGCTCGATGCCCTGCCTCGTGAGTTGGCGTCTGCGGTGTTGATCGCGGCACCGGGATGTGACGTGCCTGCCAATGAGCAGTTCACGGTGCTCACGGATGCGGCAAATGAATTCACTATCGCGTTTCGTGCCTCAGGCGGCACAGTGTGGGGCGTGCGGCCTGATGCGCATATCGGCTGGCGTAGCTGCGCGTGCTCGAAAGAGGCGGTGACAGGATGGTTACGGCGTTCGATACGGGTCGATTGATTTTTGAGGGGGGCGCGGGTGGAACCAGACGAATGGACGATGGGCCTGCGGGGTTCTCCTTCACCGCAGACCGGCTGAATGGCCGCTATATCTTCGGAACCTGCTCCGCTCTTGCACTCGATGCATATCCTGACTAAGCCATTCGATCGACATGGGGCGGGGCCGTGACCATCCGCAAGCTGAGGATTCGCGCACTTGCGTTCTGCGTAGCGGGCGCGTTATTAGGCAACGGGGCCGCATGGGCAGACGAAGTCAAGGTGATGATTTCGGGCGGGTTTGCGTCAGCCTATCGCGACCTGGGCCCGCAATTCGAAGAGTCGACCGGCCGTAAGCTAATCACCGTCTGGGGGCCCGCGGTAGGTACGGCCGCGAATGCGATCCCTGTGCGGCTTGCGCGTGGCGAGTGGGCCGACGTGCTGATCGTGGTTGGGTATGCGCTCGACGAACAGATCAATGCCGGCAAGGTCTTGCCGGACAGTAAGGTGGACCTGGCACGCTCGGCAATCGGCATGGTGGTTCGCCAGGGGACGCCAAAGCCGGATATCAGTTCGGTCGACGCATTACGGCGAGCGCTGCTCGCAGCGAGGTCGATCGTCTATCCGGACAGCCCGAGTGGCGTCTTTGTCGGCAGCGAGCTGTTCTGGCGTCTCGGCATCGCGGGGCGGATGCAGAGCAAGAGCCGCATGATTCCGGCCGGGCAAGTCGCCGATGCAGTCGCGAATGGAGACGCCGAGCTCGGAATTCAACAGATCGTCGAACTGTTAACGGTGAAGGGGGTGACGGTAGTCGGCAGTTTGCCCGCAGAAGTGCAGTGGTACACGGTGTTCTCCGGGGGCATCGCCACTAGTGCGAAAAATCCAGTCGGCGCAGCGGCGCTGATCCATTTTCTGTCGTCGCCGGACGCGGCATCCGCGATTTCGAGGACAGGGCTCGAACCGCTTTCGGCGACGCCTGCGAATTGAGCGAAACGCGTGTCCTATGCGCTGTTCGATCTGAGTGGCCGGTGAAATCGCTACGCCTCACGTGGCATGGCTCACCCCGCAGACTCTCTCGCGCAGCATTACGGTGCTGGTCGAGAATTGCCGCAGACTGAAAGAGGGCGAAGCGCTGCTGAATCAGGTGTAGTCGCAGTCGGTGCGGCGTTGATGGACATAGTCCGATTTATGTTGATAGTAGTACTACGTAAATACCGGGACCGGAGAATGACATCAGATATGCGGTTCCGGTGTCACACGTGCGGCCGGGGCAAGCAAGCAGGATTGCCAGCCGCTTTCAATTGAATGGACGGAGACAGGACAACTATGGAACAGAAAATTCGCGACATGCTCTCTGCGATCGACCAGCAGGACATGGCGGCTTTTGGAACCTTCCTCGCCGACGACGCTCGCTTCGTATTCGGCAACGGCGAAGCGATTCACGGTCGGGAGCCGATCGTGAGCGTGGTGACGTCAGTGCTTCGGTCGCTGAAGTCGATTGCGCATACAGCCGACCGTTTCTGGTCGGTTGATGACGTCGCCATCTGCGAAGGCCGTGTGCTGTACGTCGATCGCTTGGGTCAGAAGCTCGACGCTCCCTTTGTCGATGTCCTCAATGTCAATGCGCACGGCCTTATCACGGACTACCGCGTGTATGTCGATGCGTCGCAACTGAATCGGCCGCAATAACGACTCAGGGTCGTGAGGCAACTCGCGCAGGCGATGCCGCGCGGCTGTTCACCGTAGTGCAATTACACCCCGATGTGAGACATGGAGGAAGTTATGGACAAGGAACTGGACGGCCGCGCAATTATCGTCACAGGCGCAGGCGGCGGAATCGGGCGGGCGTCGTCGACGTCGACCTCACCGGCGCGTTTCTTTGCATGAAGCACGAGATTGCCGCCATGTTGCAAAGCGGCCGCGCGGGCGTGCGCCCGTTTTCGCCGAGCTTCGCGCAGGCGACCGCTACGTCAAACCTGTTGATCCGAGAGCCCGCCCACTCTGGCGGATGCACGCCCCTGAACACTTAGCAAATGCTCGCGCATGCATCGGGCCGCTGTCTCTCCATCACGGGCTTTCATGGCATTGACGATAGCCTGATGCTGTTGGGCGAAATACTGCCGGGTTTCCTGGGCCACCGTCTTCTCACGCACGTCCGGTTTCACACGCATGCCGTTGATGACTTCCATCAGCGCGATGAGTGCGGGATTACGGGTGGCCTGGCCGATCAGCAAATGAAAGCGATGATCCCATTGTTGCCACTCTTCGTCGTTTTTTGCGGCGGCGTTTTTACGTGCGCACTTTTCCAGTTCCAGCAGATCATCCCAACTGGCTTTCGTAGCGGCGAGTTCCGCAAGTGCGGGTTCGAACAGCAACCGCATTTCGGCGATATCCGCCGGACTGGTTCCCGCGCGCAATCCACGCAGCGTGGGACCGAACTTCAGCGGCCGCGCGCCCAGATAGGTACCGCGCCCGACACCGCGCCAGACCCGGCCTGACGCCTCCAGCGAAGCCAGCACCGCGCGCAGTTCCCTTCGACTGACGCCAAGGTCTTCGGCCAGCTTTCTTTCCGGCGGCAGCGCGTCGCCGTCCTTGAGTTGATGGCCGGCGATATAGCCGAGTAACCCTTCCAGTGCCATGTTTTCCATTGTCTTCGGCCGAACCAATGATCATTGGTATCAACGGTAGCAGATTTGGCGCGCCGTGACCCGCAGTTTCCAGAAATTATTTTGACCCGGTTTGTTACAACGAGGTTTCGGGTTAGCATCAGGTAAGACTGATTGGCTTTGGCCGTATCTTTAACCTTTATCTAATTCGTACCTATGGTGATTGGTTCAGCTGCCAGTCGCCCGCGATCGCAAAGGAGCAGCGCATGTCGTTCACAACCCGCCCGGAACTGATCGGCACATTCGGCATGGTGGCCTCCACGCACTGGCTCGCCAGCGCGTCGGCCATGGCCGTGCTCGAGAAAGGCGGTAACGCATTCGATGCAGCGGCCGCCGCCGGTTTTGTTTTGCAGATCGTCGAGCCGCATCTGAACGGTCCGGGCGGCGAACTCCCGGTGGTGTTCTACAGCGCGCGCGAAGATCGCGTGCGCGTGCTTTGCGGGCAGGGCGTGACGCCCGCGGCCATGACCATCGAGCGCATGCGGAAGTTAGGGCTGGAAGTGGTTCCGGGTACGGGATTGTTGCCTGCCGTGGTGCCCGGTGCATTCGGCGCCTGGATGGCCATGCTGCGCGATTACGGCCAGTTGCCGCTCGAGGACGTGTTGAGTTACGCGATCGGTTATGCGGAAAACGGCTATCCGGTGCTGCCGCGCATGACTTCGTCGATCCTCGCCATCAAGGATTTCTTCCGGACCGAGTGGCCGACTTCGGCCGAGCAATGGCTGCGCGACGGCGACGCACCGATGCCAAACCAGCTGTTCGCCAATCCGGCCATTGCCAACACGTACAAGCGCATTCTGCGAGAAGCGAACACCCGGCGTGACCGCGGCGAACAGTGCGAACGCGCCCGCGAGGTCTTTTATCGCGGCTTCGTGGCTGACGCCATTGACCAGTACTTTGGTTCGACCGCCGTTCTCGATACGTCGGGTCAGCGCAACCGCGGCCTGCTCGACGCCGGCGATCTCGCGCGCTGGGAACCGTCCTATGAGGACCCCGTTTCATACGACTATGGGGATCTGCGCGTCCACAAGACCGGTCCGTGGGGCCAGGGGCCGATGTTCCTGCAGCAGCTCGCGCTGCTCAAGGGCTTCGATCTCGCGGCGATGGACCCGATGGGCCCGGATTTCGTCCATACGATCATCGAATGCTCGAAGCTCGCGTTCGCCGATCGCGATGTGTTCTACGGCGACCCTGCGTTCGCGCACGTGCCGATGGATGTGCTGCTGAGCGACGCCTACAACAACGAGCGTCGTCGGCTGATCGACCCGCGCCGGGCGTCACTCGAATTCCGTCCCGGCACGCTGGGCGACAGCGAGCAGCGTGCTGCGCGCATCATGGCATTGGCCGGCAAGGAACAGTCCGGCGGTTTCGGCCAGGGCGAACCGACGTTCGCTCCGTTACCTGAACTGCGAGGCGATACGGTTCATCTCGATGTCGTCGACCGTTGGGGCAACATGGTGTCGGCCACGCCTTCGGGTGGCTGGCTGCAAGCGTCGCCGGCGGTGCCCGGTCTCGGCTTCAATGTCACCACGCGCGCGCAGATGTTCTGGATGGAAGAGGGTCTGCCTTCGTCGCTCGGGCCGGGGCGCCGTCCGCGCACGACGCTATCGCCGACGCTGGTTACTCGCGCAGGCAAGCCCTACGCGGCGTTCGGCACGCCCGGTGGCGACCAGCAGGATCAATGGTCGCTCCAGCTATTCCTCAAACACGTGCACGCCGGCATGAACTTTCAGGCCGCCGCGGATTCGCCCTCGTTCCAGACGGCGCACTTTCCGGGTTCGTTCTATCCGCGCGCGATGCATCTCGGCAAGATGTCCGCCGAGTCCCGTTTTCCGGAAAGCACCCTCGCCGAGTTGCGCGCGCGTGGGCACGACCTGACCGTGGCCGAACCGTGGGCGCTGGGGCGGGTCTGCGCGGTCGGGATCAGAAACGGTCTGATGCGTGGCGCCGCGACGCCTCGCCAGATGCAGGCCTATGCGGTCGGGCGATAACGTCGGCATTGCGGACCTCGTGTCCATTCCTCCTGGGAGAAAGTTACCGTGTCTGCCATAGCCGCTCGTCTTGAACGACTTCCGTTGTCGGGCTTTCATCGGAAACTCCTGCTCATCGGTGGCTTGGGGTATCTGTTCGATGGACTCGATTCATCGTCGCTCGCGTTCCTGCTGCCGGTCGTGAGCAAGCTATGGCACCTGACGAGCGCCGAGACCGGGCTCGTCGCGAGCAGCACCTATATCGGTTACTTCTTCGGGGCCTTTCTGTCAGGCGTATTCGCCGATTTGATCGGCCGTCGCCGAATCATGATGACGGCGCTGGCAATCTACTGTGTCGCGTCGCTCGCGAGTGCCACTGCTACGGACTGGCACACGTTCTTCGCGTTGCGCATCGTCGCGGGATTTGGGTCCGGCGCGGAGACGGTGGTGATCGCGCCATTCCTTGCGGAATTCGTGCCGCGTCGTTACAGGGGCATGTTTTGCGGCGCGCTGGTCGGCTTCATGTCGTTCGGTTATCTGAGTTCATCCATCCTCGGCTTCGTCGTGGTGCGAAATTTTGTCGATGGCTGGCGCTACCTGGCCGTGGTGACTTCGTTGCCCGTCGTGATGCTGCTCTGGTGGCGCAGGACGCTGCCTGAGTCGCCGCGATGGCTCGAGAGCCAGGGGCGAACGGATGAAGCGAACAGCATCGTGAGCACGATCGAGTCATGGTTTGCCGGTAAAGGCATTCATCTTCCGCCTGCCGCCGCCGCCGGCATGATTCCCGCATCGGCGCGTGCGAGCGGTAGCGCGTTGCAGAACGTGCTGACGTTGTGGTCGCCGCGACTCGCGCGCACCACGGCGGTAAGCTGGCTGATGTGGTTCTCGGTTGCATTCGCGTACTACTCGTTCTTCTCCTGGATTCCGAGCTTGCTCCTCAAGGAGGGGCTCACCATGACGAAGAGCTTCGGCTATTCCATCGCGATCTATGGGGCGCAGATTCCGGGATATTTTTCGGCCGCATGGCTCAATGAACGGATCGGCCGGAAGGCCGTGGTCGCATCGTACATGTTGTTGGGAGGTATCGCGGCGATCGCGCTTGCGTTCTCTCACACCGGAATCGGGATCATGGTCGCGGGCATATGCCTGTCGTTCTTCATGAACGGTGCATTCGCAGGCGTGTATGCGTACACCCCCGAAGTATTCCCGACAGCGGTGCGCACCACCGGCACCGGATCGTCCTCATCGTTCGGCCGCATCGGCTCGGTGAGCGCACCCATTCTGGTCGGCCTCGTCTATCCCGTGCTCGGATTCCTCGGCGTGTTCGCCATGACCACGACGGTTCTGCTCATCGGGGCGTGTGTGGTTTTCTTCCTGGGTATCGAGACTCGCAACCGCTCGCTCGAAGACATCGAGGCCGAGGAACTCGGGCGCACGCAGGATGTTCGAGGCCCGCTCAATTCCACTGAACTACACGGCTGAATGCCGTGATTTGCCAACTTCCCGTACAGACTATGCAAGGCAACCGGATCGAAACTGCGCCGCCAGTTCCACAAGCGCTGGACATTTCGAACCTTGAGCATCTCGCGAAGGCCATGCGGCTCAAGGGTCAGCCGATGGCGATTTTCCGCGCCGTTCACGAGGTGGCGGCAAGCGCAATCGGCTTCAGCCTGTTCACGATCATGTCCTACGATGCGCGAAACCAGGAGGTGGAACGCGTCTACACGAACATGCCCGACGTCTATCCGATTGGTGGACGCAAGAAAAAACAGGGCACTGCGTGGGCCAGACAGATACTGCACGATCTCAAGCCATTTCGTGCGGAGACGCCGCAAGGCATTCGTGAAGCGTTCGACGATCACACCGTGATGACCAATATGGGCCTCGGATCGATCCTGAACATCCCGATCGCGTACGACGGCGTGTGCATCGGCACCATGAACCTGACGCATCAGGAGAGCTGGTACACGACGAGTCACGAAGAGTTGGGATTACTGATCGGTTCCTTCCTGGCGCCCGCTCTCATTTCGCGCAATACGATATCCGCCAGCAGCTTGACTCCTCTCTGACATGACCACTACCCATCGTGTTGCAACCGCGTCACCGGTGAGCCAGGCCTCCATATCGCAAGGCCGCTGGCTGCTTGTTTTCATTCTCGGCTATCTTGCGCTCATGGCCGATGGCGCCGACGTCATGATGTACGGCCTCACGCTGACGCGAATCAAGGACGACTTCGGGCTGAGCAATGTCCAGGCTGGAGCATTGGGCAGCCTGACGTTGTTGGGCATGGCCGTCGGCGGGATTCTCGGCGGCTGGGCGAGTGACCGCATAGGGCGGGTGAGGGTGGTGGTCTGGGCGCTGGCGCTCTTTTCGCTCGGTGCGGGGCTGCTCGGGCTCACGCACAGCTTTGTGGAATTCGCGATCGTCCGCTTCATCAGTTCGTTGGGCATCGGCTCTATGGTGCTGGTCACGACGCTGGTTGCCGAATACGTGCCCACGGAACGGCGCTCGCTGATTCTCGGCGCATTGCAGACCGGCATTTCGGCCGGCTACATCGTCGTGATTGCGCTGAGCAGCTGGATATTGCCGCACTACGGCTGGCGCACGCTCTACTACGTGTCGGCGCTGCCCGTAGTGTTTGCCTTGGCGATCAAGTTCGCGGTCCCCGAGCCGGCTAGCTGGCAGGCGAGCCACGCCGTCGAGCGCACGAGCCAACGTCGATGGCGCGACAGCCGTTACCACGTGATTTTCAGCAATCGGCAGACACGAACCCTGTTTATCCTGTGGACCCTGACCTCGGTATTCATTCTTTCCGGGTTCTATGGCCTGAATAACTGGCTACCGACGTACCTCGAAAAAGAGCTGCATATCAAGTTCAGCGCGCTGACCGGGTACATGATCGGCACTTACGTCGTCGCCTTCGTCGGCAAGATTTTCGCCGGCTGGCTGGGCGACCGCTGGAGCCGGCGTGGTGTGTATATTTTCGGCTGCGTGGGCGCCGCGCTTTTTCTGCCGGTGATCGTCTTCTGGCATACGCGAGAGAACATTGCCGTTCTCATGCTTTTCTTCGGTTTTCTATACGGCGTACCGCTGGGCACGATCGGCACTTTCATGTCCGAGAGTTTCGCCACTTCGATCCGCGGCACTGCTGTGGGCGGCTCCTACAACCTGGGCCGTTTCTGCTCGGGCGCGGCGCCTATCGTCATCGGCTTCCTGGCCACACAGTTCTCCATCGGTCTGGGCTTCCTTGTGGTCGGCGCGGTGTTCTTCCTGAGCGGCGTGACCGCGGTGTTCATCCCGGACCGCCTGTACGACACGGACCGCCCGTCCACGCCGTGAGTCGAAGCAGGTGTGCGCAACGCGCTTTCTATTTCTCTTGATGAAACCGCGGCAACACCTCATCGGCGAGTTCATTGATGACCTCGGCGACGGGACGCTCCGACGACAGATTGAACGTCACGTGATGTGTCCCGTCCGCGCGTAGCGCTTTGAGTATGTCGATCAACCCATGCCGGCCGGTCCGGTAGCCGAGCGACACGGCCTGAGCCGGCTCATGCGGATCGCTGCTGAGTTCGAGCCGCATCGCGACACCGAACGCGCGAAAGGCCTCGGGCGCCACGCGTTCGACGGCGGCGCGCCACATGCTGTAACGGGCGCGCTGCGCGTCGGGTTCGCGATGATAGGTCATCCACCCCAGCGAATGGCGCGCGATCCAGTCGACGCTCTGACCGCCCGAACCGACGGCAAGCAGCGGCACTGCGTGCGAATTCTCGGGCAGCAGCTGAAAGGTCGGCGCGCCCTCAGGCGTGCGATCGGGAATCACGCGCGACGGTTCGCCGAGCGCGGCGGCAACCGTCTCCCAGTGACTGCGATACAGTTCGCGCCGCTCGTCGGAATCGCGCCCGAATGCGGCATATTCCGGTGGGCGGTCGCCTGAACCCAGACCCAGAATGAAGCGTCCATGGCTGAGCGTATCGACGGACAGCGCCGCTTTGGCGATATGCAGCGGATGACGCAGCGTGAGCACGATGGCCCCGCTCACGAGTGCGATACGCCGCGTGTTCGCGGCGAGCGCGCCGAGCAACACCCACGGGTCGAGGTGGCCGACGGGGTCCGGGTAGTCCGCGCTGTTCAATGGGACGTCGCGTATCCAGAGTGCGCGAAAGCCGCGTTCGTCGGCAAGCCGTGCGAGCGCCAGTTGCTCGTCGAAATCGGCCACGATCGTGCCGGCGCGCAGCATCGGCAGGGTGAGTCCGAGACTGAGCGCACCGTGTGAAAACACGCGATCTGCGGTGGTTTGCGCCTGATCTTTCAGCTCGTCTGCCGCGTTCAGTTTCGACTCGTTCATGCGTGACCTGTGCGTTGCGTCGATACGCTCGATGCTAGCACCGCCTCAGAACAACTGCTTCTGGCCTGACATCAAGGTCGTGAAGTCGTCGCGCAGCAGCGGCAGAATAGCGTCGGCGACGGGCTGCAATTGCCGCGTCAGATAGTGCTCGTAATCGATTGCCGAGCGCAGCGTTTCCAGCGGCTCGGGTCCGGCAACCGTCATCACATAGCTGATCCAGCCGCCGTTCTGGTATTGCAACGGGCGCCCTTGCCGCCGATTGAATTCGTCCGCCACACGCGCCGCGCGCACATGCGGCGGCACGTTGCGCTCGTATTCTTCGAGCGGCCGGCGCAGGCGCTTGCGATACACGAGCTGATCGTCGAGCTTGCCTTCGAGCGTGTCGCGCACATAATCGCGCACGTAGTCCTGATACGGTTGCTGCGTGAAGATGCGCCGGTACAGTTCCTGCTGAAACTGCTGCGCAAGCGGCGTCCAGTCCGTGCGTACCGTTTCGAGTCCTTTGTAGACGATGTCCTCGCTGCCGTCCGGCAAAACGGTGAGACCCGCGTAGCGTTTCTTGCTGCCTTCCTCGGCGCCGCGAATCGTCGGCATGAAGAAGCGCCGATAGTGGCGCTCGAATTGCAGTTCGAGCGCGCTTTCGAGCCCGAACCGCTCCCGCAGATTCTGCCGCCACCACGCGTTGATATGGTCGACTAGCGCGCGGCCGATACGGCTCGCATCTTCCTCGCTGTGCGCATGCTTCAGCCACACGAAGGTCGAATCCGTGTCGCCGTAAATGACCTCGTAGCCTTCGCCCTGAATCAGTTCGCGCGTGGCATGCATGATTTCGTGGCCGCGCATGGTAATCGACGACGCGAGGCGTGGATCGAAAAAGCGGCAACCGGTCGATCCCAATACGCCGTAAAAGGCGTTCATGATGATCTTCAATGCCTGCGAAAGCGGCTTGTTGTTCTCGCGTTTGGCCGTTTCGCGGCCTTGCCAGACTTGCCCGACGATCGACGGCAAACAATGGCGCGTGCGTGAGAAGCGCGCACCGAGAAAGCCCGGCACCGACTGATCGTCGGCGGGATTCAGCATGCCTTCGACGAGGCCGACCGGATCGATGAGAAAGGTGCGAATGATGGACGGATACAGGCTCTTATAGTCAAGCACGAGCACCGAATCGTAGAGACCGGGGCGCGAGTCCATGACGAAGCCACCAGGACTCGCGGCACCGGCCACATCGCCGAGGTTGGGCGCGACATAGCCTTGCCGATGCATGCGCGGCATGTACAGATGCGTGAACGCCGCCACCGATCCGCCGCTGCGATCCGCTGGCAAACCGGTGACGCTCGCACGTTCCAGCAGGAACGGCAGCAACTCCGTTTTGGCGAAGATGCGCGTGACCAGCTCGCAGTCCTTGAGGTTGTAGCGCGCGAGCGCGGGCTTGTCCTCGTCGAAGCGGCGCTGGATTTCGTCCATGCGCTGATACGGATTGTCGATCGCCTTGCCTTCGCCTAGCACCGTGCGCGAGACATGTTCGAGACTGAACGAAGGGAAACTCCACGTTGCGGAGCGCAGCGCTTCGATGCCGTCGATGATCAACCGTCCGGCGGCGCCGGCGAAGAAGTGGTTCTGCTTGAGTCCGTGCTCGCGCCATTCCATCACCGCACCGCCACGGCCGAGCCGCAGCGGTACGCGATATTGTTCGGCATGCTGCTGCAGCACACGCAGATCGAACTGCACCAGATTCCAGCCGATGATCGCATCGGGGTCATGCCGCTCCAGCCACACGTTCAGTTTTTCCAGCAACTGTGCGCGGGTTTCACAGTATTCGAGGTCGAAGTCGAGCGAGCTCGCGTCGCCGTTGGGCGGTCCGAGCATATACACCTGGCGCTGCCCGCAACCTTCCAGCGCGATGGAATACAACTCGGCGTGAGCGCTGGTTTCGATATCGAGCGACACCAGCTTCAAGGGCGGACGATAGCCAGTGACCGGCTTGAGTTCGCTGTTCAGGAGCGGGCCGCGGTGTCCAGTGCTCTGTGTGTCGCTGTCGCCGCTGAACCACACCGGCGCCGTGATGAAGCGCTCCATCATGTAGCGCTCGGGCGGAAAGATATCGGCTTCGTAGACGTCGACGCCGCCTTGTTTCAGGCGTTTCTCGAAGCCCGTCAATTGCCGGTGCTGCGGGCAGTAAAGTCCCATGACCGGTCGATGCTGAAAGTCGCACAGATCGAGCGTTCGTAGATCGAGCGGCGCTTCGCGGCGCAGGATCGTCTCGGCGCGCTCGCGATGTTCGGCGGGAATGAACGCCACCGAAGGTTGAGGGCGCAGGCGGACGTGCCGGGGCCCGCTGTCCGTTGCCAGCCAGAAGTCGACCTCCGTGCCGGCGGGCGTGTCCCGCCAATGTCGGGTCAAAATGAAACCCTGTTCAAGCTCAGTCAAACTGCCACCTCTAAAACCGGCGTGATCGCCTTGCGCGATTTTACCGCCATGCGCCGCGGGCCGTGACGCCATCCCCGAGCGTTGCCGTGCAGGCTCGATGCGGTGCCCGCGTGCGGCCTTCCTGCATGCTGGATGCAGCCGTGCCGCGCAGTCTGTATGATCGTGGTGCAGCGATTCCTTTCGGCGCACGCCATGCGCCGGTCAAGTCTACTAAGAGTGGAGTGAACGATATGACATTGGGCAAACTTGTTGTTGTCGTCGCAGTAGCTGCAACCAGCCTCGGTGCACAGGCGCAAGTCGCCGGCACGCAACCGCTGAGCGTCACGGTCGAGCAGTCGAATGCACTGCTGAGCGGCTGGAGTGTGAAGAAGAGCATTCTCGGCAAATCGGTATACAACGACCAGAACGCGAAAATCGGCACGGTCCGCGATCTGGTGATCGCACCGGACGGCTCGCTGTCCGCAGCCATCGTCTCAGCTGGCGGTTTCCTGGGCGTAGCGTCGCACGACGTGGCGGTGCCCATCGCGGCGCTGGACATCCGCGAGGGGAATTTCTATCTGGCCGGCGCCACCAAGGACGCACTGAAGGCGACGCCCGAGTTCCAGTACAACAAGGTCCAGGCGCCACCGAAGCCTAAAAAGCTGACGGGGCAGTAAATCCTGGAAGCCGGCGCGGTCGCCGGCTGAGCCGCAGGAAGCGGCTCTGGATCGACGCAATCATGGAAAAGCGGCGCTCGCCGCGCGAATCGGTTGGTGGGAGAAACCGTTTCGCGTGTGCGGCGCCGCTTTCGTATTTTCAGCGGACCATGCCGCTGAGTTGAGTTCGATTCTAAGCCGTGAATCAGGCCTTTATTCAGGCTTCCAATGCAAGCGTGGCGAATGTGCCCAGCCAGTGCTCACCCATATAGTCACCGGCCACGTGGGGCAGCGCGGTTTGCAGATGCCGCTCGGCTGCATCGAACAATACCGTCCGGCGGATATCGCCTGCGGGCAGTGCGCGCGCCAGCGAACGCTGGCACCATGCGCGGCTGAGATTGAGGCCGTCGAGGTGAGCGATCTTGCCGTCGGTACGATCCGTCACGGTAACGGGTTCGAACAGCGTGGCGGGCTTTTTCACGCCGAGATCCGGCAGAAAGCGGCCGAACCAGTCGACGAATTGCGCGGGCGGCAAGATGCGGCGCATCAACTCGGCTTCCATGAGTGAAGGCGAGAGGAATTCGTCACCGGCAGGTTCCCATGCCTGACACGCGACGTCGTTCACAAACCAGCGTTCCGCGGTATTCACGACCAGCGCTTCCAGCGAATCACGCGACGTTTGCCGTGCAAAATCCAGCGTCAGCGCCAACGCGAAGGCCATGTTGAAGTGCGTGCCCACGCGCAGCGGGTAGGTCGCTTTCGGCAGGAATTCCTCGAAACGTTCGACAAACGCCTTGGTGAGCGGCGCAAAGGTCTTCGACCAGCGCGCGGCTTCCGAGAGCTTCAGCGAATTGAGTTGCGCGCTGAGCGCGAGCAGCCAGGCCCAGCCATACGGACGCTCGAAACCGCGGTTGTGCGGCAGATCGAGATACGCAAGTTCTCCGGCCACGTTTGCCGCAGTGAAATGCTCGTCGACCACCGCGACGATGCGGGCCGCTTCAGGCAAATCGGGAAAGCGCTCGAGTAGATGCAGAATCAACCAGTAGCCGTGCACGCACGAATGCCAGTCGTAGCTGCCGTAAAAAATCGGATGCAGCGCACGCGGACCCTGCACGTCTTGCGGTCCGGCGAGCGAATGCGTCAGCTTGTTCGGGTATTCGCGCGTGAGATGGGCGAGCGCGAGGTTGGCGAATTTTGATGCGAATTGGCGAGTGAGTTGAATGGTCATCGGCGCCTCCTCAAAAGCGGAATACACATAGATGTAACAGTATGCTGTTGAGGATCAACAATAGTAAAGCGGTTGGCTTTTGTGACTTGATTATGCCGTTCGGATCTTTCAGCTTCAGCAGCGCAAACGGCACGATAGCAGAGCGCGTGATTCCGGCGAGATCGGAGGGTAAATACTTGAAAACAGCGGTTTTCTGGTAATCTGACGGCCGGCTTTCTACCCAATAATACCCGCCGCATATTCTGAGCGGGCCTTGATGCGCGTTCGAGGTTATAAACGAGGTTTCCATGCGAGTCAGCTCTACTTCAGCGACCACCGATACCCCCGTTCCTTACCCGTGGGACCCGAAAAAGGACAGCGCTGATAGCACGCCCGACGTCGAAAGCCTGAAGAAGCAGATGGAAGCGCTCAGCAAACAACTGCAAGAGGCGTGGAAAACGGCGGGGCAGTCGCCGGAGAATCATGCGCGCGTCATGATGCTCACCAGCCAGATTACTGCCTTGCAGCGGGACATCACGCAGATCACGAATACGGGCGCTTCCTCGGCGTCGGCGGCTACGGCCCATGCGGAGATGCTTCGAACGGTTGCCGCAGCTGAAGCCACCTCCAAACAGTCGGGTGCTGTGGAATCCGGTGCTGCGGCCGGAGACGCGACTCAAGCGGCGAATAGTCAGGCGGTGCTCGATGCGTCCGCATCCGACTCGTCGGCGCAAAACGGTTCAGCACCGTTCCGCTTCGACCATACGGGGACTAACATCGACACGGTTGCGTAGCAGCCGTTTACTTGGGGCGGCGGACCGCCCCCACCATGCGACGAGGCCTAAAACAACTCCAGAATCCGGTGATACATCATCCCGAGTTCTAGCGCCGGCCCCCGCAACGCCGGCCCGCCCGGAAAGCGCGCGTGCCGCAACTGCGCGAACAGATCGAAGGCCGCCGTCTCACCCGCCATCGCTTTGGCAACCACGCGCCCGGCAATACCGGTCAACGCGACGCCATGCCCCGAGAACCCTTGCACATAGAAGTAATTCGGATCGATCGACCCGAAATCGGGCGCGCGATTACGCGTCACGTCGACAAAGCCACCCCATGCATAGTCGATTCTCACATCGCCGAGTTGCGGGAACACGCCGATCATGCGCTGCCGAATCTCCTCGCCAAGCTGCACGGGTGAAGCGCCGGTCGAACTCGCCCGCCCGCCGAACAGCACGCGATGGTCGGCCGACAAACGGAAATAGTCGAGGAAGAAGTTGTTGTCGCAAATCGCCTCACGCCCTTTGATCAGCGCATCCGCGCGCTCTTTGCCGAGCGGTTCGGTTGCAACGATATACGACGCGATCGGCGCGATGCGCGCGGCCACCGGCGCGGGCAGCACGTCACCGATCGTGGCGTTGCCGCACGCCGCGACAAAACGGCAGCGCACTTCACCGCGAGCAGTCCGCACGACAGGCCGAGTACCGCGCACGACCTCGACCAGCGGCGAATGCGCGAACAGTTGCGCGCCCTCGCGGCGTGCCGCCTCCGCGAGACCGAGGCAGTATTTGAGCGGATGCAGATGGCCGGAAAACGGATCGTAGACCCCGGCCAGGTAGCGTTTCGAAGCGACGCGTGAACGGACCTCGTCGGTATCGAGCCACGAGAGTTTCGTATAGCCCCAGCGTTGCGAAGCCGCTTCCATCCACGAACGCAAATCGGGCACGCGTTTCGGTTTGGTGGCGACCGTCAGATAGCCGGACGTGAAATCGCAGTCGATGCCGTAGCGTTCGATGCGCTCGCGCACCAGCGCCACGCCTTCCACCGACATCGCCCACGCGGCGCGCGCGCCGTCGAGACCGAGCTGGCGCTCCATGATCTCGTCTTTCGCGAAACCCACCAGCGTCTGCCCGCCGTTGCGGCCCGACGCGCCCCAGCCGGGACGATGCGCATCGAGCACGACCACCGACAAACCGCGCGCCCGGCACTCCAGCGCCACCGACAAACCGGAGAAGCCCGCGCCGATCACGCACACGTCGGCTTCCAGCGAGCCGTCGAGCGTCGGGTCGTCGGCGAGCGGACGGGCGGCGCTCGCTTCGTAGTAGGAGTTGGCGATCAGCGCATCGGCACGGCGGTCGAGCGTGTTAAGTGTGTTGAGGCCGGGAGTCGCAGCGTTCATCAAAGCAGGTCCTTCATTCGATACCAGGCCATCGCGAGTACGAGGGCAGGGGTGCGCAGTGTAGCGCCGCCGGGGAAGTCGCGGTGACGAATCTTGCCGAACAGATCGAAGCGCGAGGCCTGGCCGTCGATCGCCTCGGCGATCAGTTTACCCGCGAGACCGGTGGTATTCACGCCGTGCCCCGAGAAGCCTTGCGCGAAGTACACGGTCGGCGAGAGCCGGCCGAAATGCGGCGCGCGGTTCATGGTGATATCGACGAAACCGCCCCACGCATAGTCGATTTTCACATCGTCGAGTTGCGGGAAAGTTTTCAGCATGTCGCGGCGCATCGCTTCGCCGAGATTGCGCGGCGCGAGTTTCGAATAACTCACCTTGCCGCCCCACAGCAAGCGGTTATCGGGCGCGGGGCGGAAGTAGTCGAGCACGAAGCGGCTGTCGCACACGGCGGCTTTGGCGGGCATCAGCGCTTCGGCGCGATCGGGATCGAGCGGTTCGGTGGCGATCACGTAGGTGCCGACCGGCATGATCTTGTTCGCCACGTCCGGTGCGAGCTGTCCGAGGTACGTGTTGCAGGCGAGCACGACGAAGCGCGCCCGCACCTGGCCGCGCGCGGTTTCGGCGACATGCCGGCCGTTTTCTTCACGCAAGGACGTGACGCAACTGTCTTCGAAAATCCGCACGCCGGCCTCGCGCGCCGCGCGCGCCAGACCCAGCGTGTAATTCAACGGATGCAGATGGCCACTGTCCGCGTCGAACAGGCCGCCCAGATAGCGCTGTGACTGCACATAGTTGCCCACGCTGTCGGCGTCGACGTAACTGAAGCGGTCGTAGCCAAAGCGCTGTTGCGCTTCGTCACGCCATTTTTGCAGCGCGTCGGTATCGCGCGGTTTATTCGCCGCGGTCAGATAGCCGATAGTCAGATCGCAGTCGATCTGATGCCTGGCGACGCGTTCCTTGACGATGTCGAGGGTTTCGATCCCCATGTCCCAAACACGCTTCACGTCGTCCGCGGGCATGTACTTCGCGAACGTGTCGATGTCGCACGCAAAGCCGCCGATCAACCGGCCGCCGTTGCGGCCGCTCGCCGCCCATCCGACTTTCGATGCTTCGAGCACCGCGACCGAATGGCCGCGTTCGGCAAGATTGAGCGCCGCGGAAATGCCGGTCAGTCCAGCGCCGATCACGCAAACGTCGACGGTAATCGTTTCGTCGAGCGCGGGATGGCGGGTGGTGTCGTTGGCGGTGGCGGCGTAGTACGAGGCGACGTGAGGCTGGTTCGAGAATCGGAGCATAGGCAGAGCATGCGGAAAGAGCCTGTGCGCGTGGCCTTTTTCGACAGCAAGGCCACGCGCCGGCAAGTCGGATTAGAACGAGTAGATGAACTGGGTCGCGAGCAGGTCGTTGGACTTGCCATACGAACCGTCGTTCTTCAGGAACACCTGCTTGTTGGCCCAGTCGTGGCGGTATTCCACCTTGACCGTGATCTGCTGGGTCGGATAGAACAGCAGGTCGAGCGAAACGTCCTGGCGGGTCGCGCCCTTGCATTCGAAACCGAGGCCACCGTTCGCCTGCGAATTGGCGAGACAGTCCGCGCCGATACCGAAGCCGTTCGCCGTGTCCATGCCGTTGCCGTTCAGCGCGATGCCACCGCCGCCGCCGCCGTTCTTGCTGTCGACCAGCAGGTCATAACGCACGGTCGCGCCCATACGGCCCACCACCGGCAGATTGAACTTGCGGTGCGCGAGCAGCGACAGGCCATACCACTGTGCCTGGCCGCCGTTGTACGCGGCGTTCTGCTGTTGACCGTAGTCGAGTTCGGCGTTGTACTGCACGTCGGCGAGCGTGTAGGTCAGGTCGGCTTCGGTGAAGAAGAACGTGCCGCCCGAGCTCGGCGACTGGCCGCCTACGCCGTAGCTGACCGCGCCGTTCGCGTCGATCGAGCTAGGCAAGGTCTGACGGCCGATGTTGAACGAGCCGCCGATATCCAGTGCGCTCGACCACGTGTAGTCGGTACGTGCGGTGAAGGTCGGGATCTTGTTGCTGGTCGTGATCGGATCGCCCAGTGCGTTGGTGCCCGTCTGCGTGACTGCGCCGAACGTGCGGTACTGTTCGTTGCCGAGGAAGAACTTCCACGCCCAGTTGCCGGCGGTGTAGTTCGCGCCGATCCCGACATAGCTGCCCGGATCCGAGAAGTCGTACAGCAGGTTGTGCGTGAGCGTGAGCATCTGATTTGACTGCTGCACTTCATAGCCGCCGAAGCTCGGGATCAAACCGGCCACGAGTGTCGTGGTCGCCGTCAACGGCACATTGACCACGGCCGTGTTCAGGATGTTGTTGCCGATATCGCCGTGCGAGTTCTGCAGCAGCGTAATGCCGTTGCCGCGGTTCGGCATCAAGGTGATCTCGGCCGACGGCGCCATCGGGCCGACACCGAAGGTCTTCTTGATATCGAGGTACAGATCGCCGAACGTGCTGTTGAAGTAGTTGTAGCTGCTTTCGTGGTTCGCGAACAGGAACGACGAGCTGCTCTGCGCACGGTTGTAGAGGTAGGTCGGATCGATATAGCCCGTCACCGACAAACCGGCGATCGGTCCGGTCTGCGCCGCGTCTTCGAGCGAATCGACCTTCAACTGCTGATTGGCGATCTGTTGCTTCATCGCCGTCACGTCGTCGTTGGTCAGCGTCGCCTGAGCCTTGCCGTAATCAGGCGACGAGACATCCACCGGCGCGGCCACCACCGCCGGGGCAGGGGCCGCAGTCGTCGCCGCGGTGGCTGCCTTCGGCTTGGTGGCGACTTCGGCGCGCAACTGTTTCACCTCCTTTTGCAGTGCATTCAGTTGCGCCTGGAGCGCCTTGATCTGGTCGCTGGTGGCGTCCGCCATGGCTATGCCAGGCAGACTCCCCGCCACCAACAGACAGATAAGCTTCTTTCTCATTCAAATTCTCCTTATTGGTCGTATTGCGAAAGGACTTCTTATGCGCGTGCCGTATCGAGCGACTTTCGTACGGCGGCTTGTTGTGGTGCCGCGGGCAAGGGGTCGGCGGCTTCGGCGAGTGCGAAAGCCATTTGCATGTCGCGGTTGCGCTTGCGTTCGCGCAACTGCATCCAGCGGTTCACGGCAATCACGCCGATCGTCACCGTGGTGATGAAGATCGTGGCTAGCGCATTCATTTCCGGATTCAGGCCGAGACGCACACGCGAGAACACCACGAGCGGCAGCGTGGTCGAGCCGGGACCGGAGAGGAACGCGGAGAGCACGAGGTCGTCGAAAGACAGCGTGAACGACAGCAGCCACCCCGACATCAGCGCCTGCGAGATCAGCGGCAGGGTGATCAGGAAGAACACTTTGAAGGGCGTGGCGCCGAGATCGAGCGCGGCTTCTTCGAGCGACTTGTTGAGCTCTTTCACACGCGATTGCACGATGATCGCCACATACGACACGCACAGCATCACGTGGCCGATCCAGATCGTGAAGAGCCCGCGCCCCTTCGGCCAGCCGAGCATCTGTTCGAGCGCGACGAACAGCAGCAGCAGTGAGATGCCTTGAATCACTTCAGGAATCACGAGCGGCGCGTTGATCATGCCGGCGAACAGCGTGAAGCCGCGAAAGCGTCCGAAGCGCGCCAGCACGAAACCGGCCCACGTACCGATCACAACCGAGGCGCACGCGGTCAACAGGCCGATCTTCAGCGAAAGCCATGCGGCGTTCAGCAGTTCGCCGTCCTGCAAGAGCGCGCCGTACCATTTGAGCGAGAAGCCGGACCACACCGTGACGAGCTTCGACTCGTTGAACGAATACACCACCAGGCTGATGATCGGAATGTAGAGAAACAGAAATCCGAACGTCAGCACGCTATTGGAAAGCGTCTTATTAGGCTTGATCATTTCGCGCCCTCCAGTTCCTTGACCTGGTAGTACTGGAACACGGCCATCGGCACGAGCAGCAGTAGCACCATCGCAACGGTGACGGCGGATGCCATCGGCCAGTCCATATCGTTGAAGAATTCATCCCACATCACGCGGCCGATCATCAGCGTGTCGGCGCCGCCGAGCAGTTCCGGAATCACGTATTCGCCGACCGCCGGAATGAACACCAGCAGACTGCCGGCGATAATGCCGTTCTTGGAGAGCGGCAACGTGATGCGCGTGAACGCGGTCCACGGTTTGCAACCGAGGTCGTAAGCGGCTTCGAGCAGCGTCAGGTCCATCTTCACGAGGTGCGCATACAGCGGCATCACCATGAAGGGCAGGTACGAATAGACCATGCCGATATAGACGCCAATATCCGTGTGGTAGAGGCGCAACGGCGAATGAATCATGCCCATCGCCATCAGCGTGTGATTGAGCAGGCCGTCGTCCTTCAGGATGCCGATCCACGCGTAGACGCGAATCAGGAAGGACGTCCAGAACGGCAGCATCACACCCATCATCAACAGGTTGCGTTTGGTCGGCTCCGAGCGCGCGATGTAGTACGCAATCGGATAGCCGATCAGCAGACAGAAGAAGGTCGAGACCGCGGCCATCTTCAGCGAGCTGAGATACGTGGCGACGTACAGGTCGTCCTGCAGCAGGAACGCGTAGTGGCTGAGTTGCATGGCGAAATGCACCATGCCGTCCTTGATCGACACGAGATCCGTGTACGGCGGAATGCCGAGACGCAGATCGGCGAAACTGATCTTCAGCACCAGCACGAACGGCAACGCGAAGAACACGGTGAGCCAGAGGAACGGCACGCCGATCACGGTCGTGCGGCCCGACGGTACCAGCATCGACAGGCGTTTTTTCAGCGAGCCGAACAGGCGGCTGCCGGACGGCGCACCGAGCGCCGCGGGGGAGGAGGTAGTGGGATTGCTCATTGCGTCAGCACCACGCCGCTAGCCGGCGACCAGTAGACGAACACGTCGTCGTTATAGGAGGGCGCACCTTCGGCCATCAGGTGCGAGCTGGAGAGATTCGACACGACGGTCTTGCCGCTTGGCAGACGCACGTGATACAGCGAATAGCTGCCCATGTACGCGACATCGGAAACCACACCGCGCGCCCAGTTGTGCGGCGTCGACGGTTTGTCGAGCGATACCTTGATGCGCTCCGGACGCACCGAGATGCCCACCGGCATACCGAGCGGCCCGGTAATGCCGTGGCTCACGTAGATATGCGATTCGAGGTCTTCGCTTTCGACGAAAATGTGATCCGGTTCGTCCGCGACCACCGTGCCTTCGAACAGGTTGGTCGAGCCGATGAATTCGGCGGAGAAGCGGCTATTCGGAAACTCATAGACCTGGCTCGGCGAGCCGATCTGCACGATGCGGCCTTCGCTCATCACGGCTAGGCGCCCGGCCATCGTCATGGCTTCTTCCTGATCGTGCGTGACCATTACGCAGGTCACGTCGACCTTCTCGATGATGTTCACGAGTTCGAGCTGGGTCTTCTGGCGGATCTTTTTATCGAGCGCCGACATCGGCTCGTCGAGCAGTAAGAGCTTGGGGCGCTTGACGAGCGAACGCGCGAGCGCCACACGCTGCTGCTGGCCGCCTGACAGTTGGTGCGGCTTACGCTGCGCGTATTTGCTCATCTGCACGAGATTGAGCGCATCGGCGACGCGTTCCTTGATCTCGTTCTTCGGCGTGCCTTCCTGCTTCAGGCCGAAGGCGATGTTCGCTTCCACGCTCATGTGCGGGAAGAGGGCGTACGACTGGAACATCATGTTGACCGGCCGCTTGTACGGCGGCATCGCAGCGAGATCTTCGCCGTCGACGAAAATGCGCCCGGAGGTCACCGTCTCGAGCCCCGCGAGCATGCGCAGGAGCGTGGACTTGCCGCAGCCGGAGCTGCCGAGCAGCGCGAACAACTCGTTCTTGGCGATGCTCAGGTTGACGCTGTCGACAGCGGTGCTGTCGCCGAATTTCTTCACGACATTTTCAATGCGAACGAATTCGTCCGATTTCGATTTTGTCGTCACTGCGGGGCGGGCCATCTGGGTGGCGCCGGCTGCGCTTTTTGAGGTCGTCGAGTTCATGATGTAACCGTTCCTTGCGGATCGCGGGCGCAAGTGTCTCCATACGAGGCGCGGGAAGCGTCTCGCAACGTGCGCTGCGATCGGAAAACATGGGACTGCGCGCGGATGGGACTTTAAAAAAAGCGCGCAGGCTGACTACCGTTACTGCTATTCATGCGCTCAGGGTTCGAGCGATCCCTGAGCGCGGGATCAATAATCGATTTGAATGACTGGATTAATGGCCGGTTTTAAGCTGCGCCCAAAGACGGTTTTCAAGGCGCAGAATGTCGGTCGGCATCGGCTTCATGAGCGTCATCTTGCTCAACACTTCATCGCCCGGATAAACGGTCTTGTCCTGTGCGACAGCCGGCGTCACGAACTGACGTGCGGCCTTGTTCGCGGTCGGGTAGAACACTTCGTTGGTGATCGCGGCGTTGACCTTCGGGTCCGAGATGTAGTTGATCCACTTCAACGCGGCTTCAGGATGCGGCGCGTCTTTCGGGATCACCATCACGTCGAACCACAGCAGGCCGCCTTCCTTCACATTCGAGAACTTGATCTGGTACGAGCGCTTGGCTTCTTCGGTGCGGCGGCTGGCAATGCCGACGTCGCCCGACCAGCCCAGCGCGACGCACACGTCGTTATTGGCGAGGTCGTTGATGTAGCCGGACGAATTGAATTGGGTGATATACGGGCGGATCTTTTTCAGCACTTCGAACGCGGCCTGATAGTCGGCGGGGTTCGTGCTGTTCGGATCCTTGTGCATGTATTGCAGCGTGGCGGCGAACACGTCGACGGCCTGATCGAGGATCGAAACGCCGCAGCCTTTCAGCTTGGAGAGATTGGCCGGATCGAAAACCAGTGCCCAGCTATCAACCGGTGCATTGGCGCCGAGCGCTTTCTGCACGGCCTGCACGTTGTAACCGATGCCGTCCGTACCGTATGCCCAAGGCACGCCGTACTGGTTGCCCGGGTCCGCGTCGGCAATCATCTTCATCAGCACGGGGTCGAGATTCGCGAGGTTCGGCAACTTCGATTTGTCGAGCTTCTGGTACACGCCGGCCTGAATCTGCTTGGCCATGTAGTTCGAGGTCGGCACCACGATGTCGTAGCCCGAGCTGCCGGCGAGCAGCTTGGCCTGCAAGGTGTCGTCGCTATCGTAGTTGTCGTATTTGACCTTGATGCCGTCCTGCTTTTCGAAGTTCGGAATCGTATCCTTCGCGATGTAGTCCGACCAGTTATACACATTCAGTTCCGTGTCGGCCGCAAGGGCCGGCGTAACCGACAGCGCCGCAAAACCCGTGAAGGCGAGAAGCGCGGCCCCCGCGACCGCATGACGAAGATGACTAACGCTCATGGTTTTTTCCCTTGATGTGAAGAACCGGCATGAGCGTGATTTGTGGGTGTGCTCATGCCGGAACGGACTGCCGTTACGAAATGCCGAGTTGTTGTGCTGTCGCATCGATGGCTTTTTTGGCCTTCGAGACGATTTCGTCGATTTCCAGCTTGTTGATCACGAGCGGCGGTGACAGCAGCATGCGGTCGCCAGTGGCGCGCATGATGAGGTTGCCGTTGAAGCAGAAGTCGCGGCAGATTGTGCCGACGTCGCCGCCATTGGCGAAGCGCTTGCGCGCCTTTGGATCCTCTGAGAGTTGCAGACCGGCCACCAGCCCCGCACCGGAGATTTCGCCGATGATTGGGTGATTGGCGAAGGTCTCGCGCAGTTGCTTCTGGAAGTACGGGCCGGTGTCGTTCTTGACGCGTTCGACGATCTTCTCGTCGCGCAGCAGCTTGAGGTTGGCGAGCGCGACGGCGGCCGCGACCGGGTGACCCGAATACGTGAGACCGTGATTGAAGTCGCCGTTTTCGATAATCGCCTTGGCGACGCGCTCATGCAGGCCGACCGCGCCCATCGGCACATAGCCGCTCGTCAGGCCCTTCGCCAGCGTGATCAGATCCGGCTCGAAGCCGAAGTGCTGATGCGCGAACCATTCGCCGGTGCGGCCGAAACCGCCGATCACTTCGTCGGCGACCAGCAGAATGTCGTACTTGCGGCAGATGCGCTGGATTTCCGGCCAATACGTCGAAGCCGGGAAGATCACGCCGCCCGCTCCCTGGAAAGGCTCACCGATGAACGCGGCGACGTTGTCCGCGCCGATTTCGAGAATCTTCGCTTCCAGTTGCTGCGCACGGGCCAGCGCGAACTCTTCCGGCGTCAGGTTGCCTTCTGCTTCGCCGAAGAAATAGGGCTGGTCGATATGCACGATGTTCTCGACTTTCGAGGGCATCTGTTCATGCATGTAGCCCATGCCGCCGAGCGTGCCGCCCGCGATCGTCGAACCGTGATAGCCGTTCTTGCGCGAGATCACGAATTTCTTCGAGTACTTGTTTTGAGTCGCCCAGTATTGATGGACGATGCGCAGCACCGTATCGTTGCCTTCCGAACCGCTGTTGCAGTAGAAGAAGTGATTGAACGGTTCGGGCGCCAGCTCCGCGAGCAACGCCGACAGTTCGATTACAGGCGGGTGTGTCGTCTTGAAGAAGGTGTTGTAGTAGGGCAGTTCCTGCATCTGCTTGTACGCGGCGTCGGCCAGTTCCTTGCGGCCATAACCGACGTTCACGCACCACAGGCCGGCCATGCCGTCGATCACCTTGTTGCCTTCCGAATCCCAAAGATACACGCCTTGCGCCTTGACGATCACGCGGCTGCCGCTGCGATTGAGCGAGCCCATATCCGAGAACGGATGGATGTGGTGCGCGGCGTCCAGTGCGCGGTATTCTGCGGTGCTGCGTTGTTGTTGTGCGGCTTGTGCTGCCTGTGCGCTCGCGGCCGGCTGGGCCGGTTGCACGTAAGCGACTTCTTCTGTTCTGTAGCTCATACTGCCTCCAATTTTTGCGTTTGCCTTACACGTGCAGCAGCAAATGCCGGCGTTCCCACGAACTGATCACGCGGAAGAACGCTTCATATTCGGTTTCCTTCAGAGCGAGGTAGGCTTTGACGAATTTTTCGCCCAGCACTTCGGCGATCGGCTCGCACGCGCCCATCAGCGTCAAACCCTCTTCGAGATTGCGCGGCAACTGGTAGGGCAATTCGTAACCGTCGCTGAGCAGCGGCTCCGTGGCTTCGAGCTTCTGCGTCATGCCGAGATAGCCCGCGGCGAGCGTCGCGGCAATCGCCAGATACGGGTTGCAGTCCACGCCCGGAATACGGTTTTCGATGCGGCGCGCAGCCGGCCCCGAATGCGGAATCCGGAAACCTACCGTGCGGTTGTCGTAACCCCATGCCACGTTGATCGGCGCGGCCATGAAGCGCGACAGACGACGATACGAGTTGATATACGGCGCGAAGATCGGCATCAACGCAGGCGTGTACTTCTGCAAGCCAGCGATATAGCCCGTGAACAGCGACGTCGGTTTGCCATCCGGGCCGGTGAAGAGGTTGTGGCCGGTTTCTTCGTCGACGAGGCTTTGATGCATGTGCATGGCCGAGCCCGGTTCGCCTTCCATCGGCTTGGCCATGAAGGTCGCGTACATCTTGTGGCGCAGCGCGGCTTCCCGCACCGTGCGCTTGAAGAGGAACACGCTGTCGGCGAGCTTGAGCGGATCGCCGTGCATGAAGTTGATTTCCATCTGCGCGGCGCCGACTTCGTGAATCAGCGTGTCGACTTCCAGTTCCTGCACCTCGCAGTACTCGTAGATGTCTTCGAAGAGCGGATCGAATTCGTTGACGGCTTCGATCGAGTACGCCTGACGCCCGGTTTCCGGGCGACCGGTACGGCCGATAGGCGGTTGCAGCGGCAGGTCCGGGTCCTTGTTCATATCGACCAGATAGAACTCGAGCTCGGGCGCGATGACCGGCTTCCAGCCTTTGGCTTTATAGAGTTCGAGCACGCGGCGCAGTACGCGGCGCGGCGAGATCGCGACGGGCGTGCCGTCGAAGTGAACGCAATCGTGAATCACCTGAGCGGTCGGATCGACGGCCCACGGAATCATGCGGATGGTGCTGGCGTCGGGCACGCACACCATGTCCGGATCAGTCACGCCGGTGAGCGTGCCGTCTTCCGGATAGTCTCCTGTGACGGTCTGGATCATCACCGCCTGCGGCAAGCGCATGGACTCGCCGGATTCGAATTTGCTGCGCGGAATGATCTTGCCGCGCGCGATCCCGGCCATATCCGGAATGATCGCTTCGATTTCGGTGACACGGTTCTTCTTCAGAAAATCGTCGATGTCATGCATGTCTATTCTCTCAGTTTTGGTGCGCGACCGGCTCAGGCATGCGTGGCAGCGGCGGATGCCGCGCCATAGCCGGCCTTGGTGCGCATTCGATCGCGGCAGGCGTCGCCGAACGCCCGAAAGATCGCGGTAGATAGTGCGTCGTTGGCATGCTTCCACTCCGGGTGCCACTGCACACCCAGCGCGAAGGCACGCGCATCGGTCACGCTCACCGCTTCGATCAAGCCGTCCGGCGCGGTGGCTTCGGCCGTGAGGCCCACGCCCAACCGCTCGACGCCCTGGCCGTGCAAGGAATTCACACGCGCTTCATTCGTGCCGCCCGCGAGGCGCTGCAACAAGCCGCCCTGCGTCAGCGTGATCGAATGCGACGGTGCGTATTGCACGTCGAGGTCGTCTTCCTTGTTCTCGCGATGGTCGTTCAGACCCTCCACCGCGTGAACGCTTTGATGCAACGTCCCACCGAAAACCACGTTCATTTCCTGGAAGCCCCGGCAGACGGCCAGCACCGGCACGCCGGCGGCGATCGCCGCGCGCATCAGCGGCAGCGTCGTCGCATCGCGTGCGGCGTCGTGCAGCGTGCCCGGCGCGCTGGGATGGCCGCCGTAGCGGTGCGGCTCGACGTTCGAATAGCTGCCTGTAAACAGCAGGCCGTCGACCGTCGCCAGCACGTCTTCGGCGGGCTGACGCTCGCCGAGCGCCGGCAGCAACATGGCCAGCGCCTGTGATCCGTCCACGATCGCGGCGATGTATTTCTCGCCGACCACGTGCGACGGGTGGACTCCCATCATCGTTCTGTCGGCACTGATGCCGACCAGGGGTTTGTTTCGCATAACGAATAGACGTGTGTGTTCCCCGCGGGACGCGGCATGAACAACGTTAAACACAGCGCGGCACGATTCAGCAGCCGTGCGCCGTGCGCAAGGCCACCGGGTAGTGCAGGCGGTCGTCGTCAACTGAGACGCGCCGCGCGTGATAGTCAGATGGGCTGTTCGATTCGATCCGCTGCGGTGCGCAACTTTTCCGAAGAGCGTGAAACGCGCAGGCGGCAGACGGCACCGCACATGCAGGAACGCACGGCTCGAAAGAGCGCGCTCACGCAAACGGATGAATCGAACGGCGAAAAGGGGGAGGCGCTACGGCAGCAGCGAGGCGACTTCGTCCGTGCGCACGGCAATGAAGGCGCGCGCGGAGATAGAGTTGTGGCGTCGAACTGAACGGCGGGACAGGATCGTGAAGACGGACAGGAAGCGGCGGAACGCAAGGCGGCCGCTGCTGCCGTCGGCGATGGCGCCGTCAGCGCGAGGACAACTCGCCTGACTACGATTCCATCTCACCAAAGGGCCTCGGACTCTCACGATTACACTCGACTGGCGACGTTGAAAGTATTGAACGGCCTGCTCGAAATCCGCACGGGGCGTTTAAAGAAACAGGACGCTGGGTTGATCGCCTTGAACCTAAGCGAATTGAATTCGCTGCGCCGCGAAGCACGCTTGGGTGCCCCGTGACATCGGCATGACGATCGCCTGGGAACCAGCATATACGAGCCAATAAAGCCGTCAAACCCTTTTTGATAAAACATTTATCAGGGCTTTCCCGAGGGCGCGGCTAGAATCCCGCCCAGTGGGAACGTTCGTTGCGTCATTCATATTTCGGAAACCTTTCAGGGTTTTCCCCAGCGGCGCAACAATCAAAGTGATTAGAATATTCAACACTCGCGGGCACCTCTCGTTGCCCAAGTCATGTGGTCCATTCATCTGATCACTTAGCGCCCCGATTGTCTTCAATGTCAGAGAACCTAGCGATGTCCATAGAAGTAGCGACCCGTCTGCAATACATCCGCAAGAAGAACGGCTTGTCCCAGCGTGAACTGGCGAAACGGGCGGGAGTGACAAATGGCACGATCTCGCTGATCGAACAGAATCGCGTGAGCCCCTCGGTCGGCTCGTTGAAGAAACTGCTCGAATGCATACCCATGAGTCTCGCCGAATTCTTCACCTTCGAAGTGGAAGCGGAGCGTTCGGTGGTGTCGCGCCGTGCCGACATGCCGAACCTCGGCAATGAGTCGATCGAGTTCTATCTCGCGGGTTCGAGCGTGAAAGACCGCAATATGGGCATTCTGCGCGAGGTCTATCAGCCGTTGTCGGACACGGGGCCGGAAATGCTGGAGCACGAAGGGCACGAGGGCGGGGTGGTGGTCAGCGGTCAGATCGAACTGACAGTGGACGGCACCACGTGGCTGCTCGACCCCGGTGACAGCTACTATTTCGAAAGCCGTCTTCCGCACCGTTTTCGCAATCCCAGCGCGGAGCATCTCTGCGAGATCGTGTCGGCCAATTCGCCGCCCACCTTCTGAAGACTCCGCGCCAACGCGCCTCGACTCGACTCAGTGCCGTAGTTCGGTGCCGCATGAAGTCGATGCAGGCTCGCGTCGAGCGCATAACATTGAGGCATCCTGATGGACAAGAAATCTCTCGCTTTCTGGCAAGACAAGGCCGCTACGCTATCGATCGAAGGCCGCGCGTTTATCGACGGCGAATACCGTGATGCCGAAGGCGGCCGCACGTTCGACTGCCTGAGCCCGATCGACGGCAAACTGCTCGCCAAGGTCGCCGACAGCGGCGCGGCCGAGGTCGACGCCGCCGTGGCCGCCGCACGCCGCGCGTTCGACTCTGGCGTGTGGGCGGGCCTTAACCCGCGTCAACGCAAGGCCGTGCTGCTGCGCTGGGCCGCGTCGATTCGCGAGCACATGGACGAACTCGCGCTGCTCGAAACGCTCGACGCCGGCAAGCCGATCGCCGATACCACCAGCGTGGACGTGCCAGGCGCCGCGTATTGCGTCGAATGGTTTGCCGAAGCGATCGACAAGGTTGGCGGCGAAGTCGCGCCGGCCGATCATCATCTGGTCGGACTCGTCACGCGCGAACCGATTGGCGTGGTGGCCGCGGTCGTGCCGTGGAACTTCCCGATCCTGATGGCATCGTGGAAATTCGGCCCGGCGTTGGCGGCGGGCAATAGCGTAGTGCTCAAGCCGTCGGAGAAGTCGCCGCTCACCGCGATCCGACTCGCGCAACTCGCACTGGACGCAGGCATTCCCGCCGGCGTGTTCAACGTCGTACCGGGCGCGGGCGAGCCGGGCAAGCTGCTGGCGCTGCATCAGGACGTGGACTGTCTCGCCTTTACCGGCTCGACCAACGTCGGCAAGCTGATCATGCAGTACGCGGGACAATCGAACCTGAAACGCGTGTGGCTCGAACTCGGCGGCAAGTCGCCGAACATCGTGATGCCGGATTGCCCGGATATGGATCGCGCGGCGAATGCGGCGGCGGGTGCGATCTTCTACAACATGGGTGAAATGTGTACCGCGGGTTCGCGCCTGCTCGTGCATCGCGACATCAAGGACGCGTTCCTCGACAAGCTGGTCGCCGCGGCGCGCAGCTATACGCCGGGCAATCCGCTCGACCCGAAAACGTCGATGGGCGCGATCGTCGACAAGGTTCAGCTCGAACGTGTGCTCGGCTATATCGAGGCAGGCCGCGCCGAAGCCAAACTGTTGCTCGGCGGTGCGCGCGTGAAAGAGGAAACGGGCGGCTTCTATATCGAGCCGACCATCTTCGAAATTCCGGCTTCCGGCGCGAAGGTCGCGCGAGAGGAAATCTTCGGGCCGGTGTTGTCGGTGATCACGTTCGACACGGTCGAAGAGGCGATCAGGATCGCTAACGACAGCGAGTATGGTCTGGCCGCCGCGGTCTGGACTTCGAACCTGACCACGGCGCACGAAGTGTCACGCCAACTCCGCGCCGGCACCGTGTGGGTCAATTGCTACGACGAAGGCGGCGACATGAACTTCCCGTTCGGCGGCTATAAGCAATCGGGCAACGGCCGGGACAAGTCGCTGCATGCTTTGGAGAAATACACCGAGCTGAAGTCCACGCTGGTGCGGCTGCGCTAAAGGATTCGCGAAGCCAGCGCGGCGGCGCGTGTGATGCGCGCCGTCGCGTCCCCAATGAATCCGAAGCCGGCGTTGCGCGTGCCTTCGAAGCTTCGCGCGCCGCGCCGGACTGTCTATAGGTATCAGGTCATCCATGACTGAACTCGTCTACGGCGACGGCGCGATCCGCCGTGCGTCGCTTTATGGCTCGTCGATCGAAAACACTTATGCGGGCGTGCTGTCGTTCATGCGCCGCAAGTACACGCGTGAACTCGACGGCGTCGACGTCGTGGTCTCCGGCGTGCCGCTCGATCTGGCCACTACGTTTCGCGCGGGCGCGCGTCTCGGGCCCGCGGCGGTGCGCGCGGCCAGCGTGCAGTTGTCGGAGTTGCATCCATATCCGTGGGGTTTCAATCCGTTCGACGACCTCGCAGTGACCGACTATGGCGATTGCTGGTTCGACGCGCACAATCCGCTCACGATCAAGGAATCCATCGTCGAGCATGCGCGTACGATCCTGCGCTCGGACGCGAAGATGCTGACGCTCGGTGGCGATCACTACATCACCTATCCGCTCTTGATCGCGCACGCGGAGAAGTATGGCAAGCCGCTCTCGCTGATTCATTTCGACGCCCATTGCGACACCTGGGCCGACGACAGTCCCGACAGCCTGAACCACGGCTCGATGTTCTACAAGGCGGTGAAGGATGGCCTGATCGATCCGAAGACCTCGGTGCAGATCGGCATTCGCACATGGAATGACGATTTCATGGGCATCAATATTCTCGACGCCGCCTGGGTCCATGAGAATGGCACACGAGCGGCAGTGGAGCGCATCGTGTCGATTGTGGGGGCATGTCCCGCATATTTGACTTTCGATATCGACTGTCTCGATCCGGCGTTCGCACCGGGCACGGGTACGCCGGTGGCGGGCGGTTTGTCGTCGGCGCAGGGATTGGCGATCGTGCGCGCGCTCGGCGCGTTGAATCTGGTGGGCGCGGACGTCGTCGAAGTCGCGCCAGCATACGACCAGAGCGAAATCACGGCGATTGCCGCCGCGCATATTGCGTGCGATCTGCTGTGTCTGTGGCGCCAACGCAAGGTTGCTGGACGCGAGGCTTAGACGCGTCCAACCTTCCTGCCAATCGATGCAAAAAAACCAGCTCAGCCCATCGACGAAGAACGTTCGGGCTGGCGCCGGCCTTCGCGCAAGCCGAGCGTGTAGACCACCAGCGCGCCGCTCATCAGCGCGAGTTGCCACATCAGCATATCGCTGCCGTGCGCGTTCATCGCGAAGCCCGCGGCGAGCGGCCCCACGATCGAACTCGCGGTGAAGGTAAGCGACAACAGCCGCATGTTCCGTGTGAGCGCGGCCTTGTCGCTGCAAGCCGCCGCGTACATGCCCAGTGTGATGAACGAACTGTTCATGCCGCCGAGCAAGAGCGCGCTCGCGGCCGCGAGCCACGATGCGGGCACGGCCAGCGCGAAGCCGCAGATGGCCAGTGTGCTGAGCGCGGCGCACACGATCACCGTGGCCGCGAGCCCTGCGCGATCGGCCAGCCAGCCGACCGGAAATTGCAGCGCCATGCCGCCGACGCCGAATAGCGTCAGCAGGGTGGCGGTTTGCGTGGCGCTGAGGCCGTGCGCGTCGGCGAACAGCGGGAAGAGGCCGTAAAGCGCGCCGTCGCCGATTCCGCCCGCTGCGATGACCACCATGCCGAGGCTCACCAGCGGGCCGATGGGCATGCGCCGTTGAGTGCTTTCTCTTCGCGCGGGCCGTGCTTCTTGCAAAGCAGGCCATTTCGCGTCCGATGCGGTTAGCCAGAGCGGCAGCGCGGCGGCGAACGTGAAGGCCGCACCGGCCGCGAACGTGATGCGTCCATCGACATCGCACCACACTGCGAGCGCCGGTCCGATGACGCCCGCCGTGGCGATCAGTGCTTCGTGCACGCCCACCACACGTCCGCTCGATTTAGCGGGGACCAGACCGTACAGCCAGGTTTCGTTGGCAATCCAGCGCAAACCGATGCCGAGCCCCGTCAACAGACCGGGCACGAGCCACAGCGGCCACGACAGCGCACTCATCGTGGCGAACGCCACGAGCGTGGCCAGCAGACCCAGCGACACGGTACGTTTCGCGCCGATGCGCGCCATCAGCCACGGCGCGATCAGCAAGCCGGCCAGCATGCCGGTCCATTGCGAAGCGGAGAAGAGGCCGGCGCGTGGCGCATCCAGGCCGCGATGGGCGAGCCACACCGGCAGCACCATGAAGCCGATGCCGAACTGGCCGACTTGCGAGAGTGCCGACACCGCAGTCAATGCCGCGATTGCCGGCCAACGCACCGGCGCGGCGGATTTCATGTGCTGCTCCGCGCGGGCATGGGCAGCCCCTGTTCGCCGCATTCGACCGGACAGCCGGCTTTCAGGCACGGACCGTCGTCACACAGGCGGCACAGTTGCATCGCGTGCGCGGGGTCGCGGGTCTCGTTCCACAAGATCTTGATCAGCAGGCTTTCGAGCACTTCGCGCTCGCTGTCTTCGAGCCGGCCGACAATGCGTTGCAGCATCCTGTCGCGCGCCGTTTGCAGGCGTTTGGCCTCACGCTTGCCGGCCGTGGTCAACGCAAGCGCGACAGCGCGTTTGTCCGCGCCTGATTTTTTCTCGACGAGGCCCGCTTCGACCAGTCCCGCCACGGCGCGCACGGCGGCCGGATGCGACAGATCGACCGCCTCGCGCAGCACTTCAATCGATGAATCGGGATATAGGCCGACCGCGTTGAGCATGGCGCGGGCGGTGGGGCCGGCGAGCGCGTCAACGGTGGGCTGCGCGTTCATTTCGTCCGTGACCAGCAGGGCGAGCACGCCGAGCAGATTTTCTGTGCGCTGCGTCATGGGGATGCCTCAATGTGTGCAACGTGCATATATGCATGTTGCACACATTGAGTGTGAAGCGCAAGCGGTTTTTGATGAGCGTTGCGTGGCCTTCGAGGCGCGGTGTCGTTACTCCGCCAGCCGCGCGCGCACCGTGTATTCGCCTTCTTCGCCCTCGTCCTCGATCATATGGGCCTTCGCGGTGTGGAAGTCGGGCGGCAACGGTTCGACCGGATAACCGCGTTTCTGCCACGCGTCGAGGCCGCCCTTGAGCGCGCGGATGTGGTGGATATTCTTGCGATGCAACTGGTCGACGATGCGCTTTGCCGTCGCTTCGTTCGGACACACGCAGTAGACGACGATTGGCCGCTTCAGCAACTCGGGATCGATCGGCTCGGGCGAATCGAGATCCAGCCGCCGCGCGCCGGCAATCCGGTGCGACTCCCTTTCGCGCACGCTGCGTGGACGCGCGTCGAAGATCAGCGGCGGCTCGTTCGACTTCATCATCTCGTCGAGCTGGTCCGGCGAAATACGCGTATGCGCGAGCCAGCGGCGAAACTGCCAGCGGCGCACCCAGCGATACAGCAGCACGGCCACGAAGATGGCCGCGAACGCATCGAAAATCGTGCCGCCGTTATGGCGCACGAGCAGCATCAATTGCACGATCTGGTCGTGCAATGCGGCGCCGCCGATGACCCACACGCTGGACCACAATGCCGCGCCGATAAAGTCCCACAGCAGAAACACGCTGACGCTGATCGCTGTCGTGCCGAGCAGCGGCGCGGAGATCAGGCCGAGTCCGGGCAGAAACTTCGCGACGGCGAGAATCTGCGCGCCGTAGCGTTCATAGGTATTGCGCGCGAGACGCACCGTGGTGTCGAGCGAGAGGGAGAAGCGCACCAGGTAGTTCAGCAGGCGGCGGCCATAGATTCGTCCGGTGAAGAACCATAGCGAGTCGGCAATCAGCGTGGCGGCGACCGCGGCGCACACGACGCTCGTATACGAGGTTTGCCCCATGGCGGCCATGGTTCCACCGAGGATCAGCATCGGCGCGGCCGGAATCGGCACGCCGAGTTGCGTGATGAGCACGCTCATGAACACGGCCCACACGCCCAGCGAGGGTGGAATAGCAACCGGAAAATGCCACACAACCGCGCTCCTGAGAATGGAATGTTGGAATTTGAAACGTCCGCGCCCGGGTGACGCATGGCGAACAGTCCGCGCATGTTCCGTTCCCGCACGACGGCGAGCGCCATGCCGCGTCGGCAGGCGGTCGCCATAGTACAAGAATGATATGAGAAGCGGATTTAAGCACAGGTGGCAAAACGGCGCTGCGGGGCAGGCCGGATACCTGGGCGCTTGACGCGGGATGGCGGGGCGGAAAATGCGCGTGGTCGCGGTCGGCGGCGAGACCGGTGTAGCCAGCCGTTAGCCGGTACCAGCCCCGCTGCCTTCATTTGCTGGATCACGCGTCTGAGGCTGAATCATGCGTCAGAGGCCGGATCATACGGCACGACGCGTTCGTGCTCGTCCGCATGGTTGCGCGCCACGATCGCGCGCGCCGCGGTGGTCGCGTCCAGATTGAACGGCTGATGCGGCACGCCGGGCGGAATGAACAGGAAATCGCCCGGTTCGGTGATGACGGACTCGCGCAAGCCGGGCCCATAGCGGGTCTCGATCTTGCCCTCGAGCATGTAGATCGCGGTTTCGTAGTCGGCGTGAAAGTGAGGCTCGGCGTGACCGCCCGGCGGCACTACGACCATATACATCGACAAACCCGTGGTGCCCGCGGTGCCGGCGGAGATGCCGACAAAGTACGGCAGACGCTGGGACGTCGCCATTTCCCGGTCGGGGCGCACCTTGACGACGGGCGCTCGCGCGTCGTGCAAAACGTCTGACATGGTCAGCTCCTGCTGAAATCCGGCCGGCGCCGGTCGTCGCGGCGCGGCTCAAGCTCCCTTGAGTGGAAAGTCTAGACGATATGGGCGTCGATATCGGACCTTGTCGAGCGTGGACGTGCTGCGGCTGTGCGGCTTGCTAGAATCGTCGTCATACCCAAACAGATACGACGGAGACATCGCATGGCAAAGCCTCAGCCGATCAGCCGCTACCCCGTGCCCAAACCGGACGCATGGCCCGACGACATTCGCGCGCGCATTCTCGAAGTGCAGGAGAAAGCCGGTTTTGTGCCGAATGTGTTTCTGACACTGGCGCACCGCCCGGACGAGTTCCGCGCGTTTTTCGCCTATCACGACGCGTTGATGCTGAAAGAAGGCGGCCTCAGCAAAGGCGAGCGCGAGATGATCGTGGTCGCCACCAGCGCGATCAACCAGTGTTTGTATTGCGTGGTCGCGCATGGGGCGATTCTGCGCATCTACGAAAAGGCGCCATTGGTCGCGGATCAGGTCGCCGTCAATCATAGGAAGGCGGATATCACGCCGCGTCAGAAGGCGATGCTCGACTTCGCGGTCAAAGTGTGCAGCGCGTCCGGCACGGTCGGCGACGCCGATTTTCAAACGCTGCGCGAGCACGGATTTGCCGATGAAGACATCTGGGATATCGCGGCGATCACGGCGTTTTTCGGTTTGTCGAACCGCATGGCCAACGTGATTTCCATGCGTCCGAACGACGAGTTCTATCTGATGGGACGCGTGCCGAAAGCCGCGGCGGATACGCCGAAAAAATAGCCGCACGCGCTGCTTTTGAGTTCATGCCGGTGGGCGGCGTTCGTGGCCACTGTCGGCACGCTCACTCACGCCGCCGCCGGGTTAGCTCGAAGCGTGGGCGTGCTCACGGTGGTGTCGTCGATCGGAAAGTGCAGCATCGCGGCGACGAGGCCGGCGACCACCGTCGCTTCCCAGAGCAGCGAATACGACCCGGTCAGATCGAACACCAGACCACCGAGCCATGCGCCCAGAAACGAGCCGATCTGATGGCTCAGAAAGCAGACTCCGAACAGGCTGCCGAGGTGGCGCGTGCCGAACACTTTCGCGACGAGCCCGCTCGTGAGCGGCACGGTGCCGAGCCAGGTCAGACCCATCACGGCCGCGAAAATCACCACCGACGCCGGGCTTTTCGGCAGTAGAAAGAATGCGCCGATCGTGATGCTGCGAATCACGTACAGCCAGCCGAGCACATGATGCTGCCGGAAGCGGCCACCCAGCCAGCCGCACGCCCAACTGCCCGCCATGTTGAACAGCCCGATCAGCGCGAGCGCGGTGGCGCCGAGTCCGACCGGCATATGGCAAAGCGACAGGTACTCGGGCAGATGCGTGGCGATAAAGGCAAGCTGGAAACCGCAGGTGAAGAAACCGAGCGTCAGCAGCCGGTAGCCTCGATGCCCGGCGGCTTGACCCAGTACCTTGCGAAGCGGCGCGACATGCTCTTCGTGAACGGGCGTGCCGACCCGCGCGCGCCGGTCGAGCACCATGCCGAGCGGGGCGATCAGCAGCATCAGGAAAGCCAGCACGAAGAGCGACGTGGCAATCCCCGAACTGAGCCGGACGCCTTGCACGAGTGGAACCATCAGCACCTGGCCGGCGGAGCCGCCGGCGCTGACCAGACCCATCGCCATGCTGCGTTTTTCAGGCGAGGCGATGCGGCCGACCGCCGGCAGCACCACGCCGAAGGTCGTGCAACTCACGCCGATGCCGACCAGCAGCCCCATGCCGACGATCAACATGGCGCCGCTGGGCGCCACTGCCGCGAGGCCGAGGCCCGCCGCGAATGTCGTCGCGCCGAACGCGACCACCGGCGCCGAACCGTAGCGATCCGCGGCGGCGCCCGCGAACGGCTGGGCGAAACCCCACACGAGATTGTGCAGCGCGATCGCAAACGCGATCAGCGTGACCGGCAAGCCGCGGTCGAACGAGAACGGTCCGATGAACAGACCAAACGTCTGCCGGATGCCCATTGCGGCGCTCAGAATGAGCGCGCCGGCGAGAATCACGAGCGTCGTCTGATTGAAGGCGGGGGCGAAGCGTTTGCTGTTGGCGGTCGACATGGTTCTGATCTCCTTCGACACATGGTCGCAGCGAGCGTCAGAAGCGGCAAAAGATAAGTTTTTGACGACAGGTGAGCGTGGCTCACCTGTGCGAAGCGGACCTGTGGTTTAGTTGGTGGCGTTCTGCAGTGCCTGGCCGGCAACGTCGGTGTGCGCGTCGAACTGCTCGGCCTCGCTCACCAGCCAGCGTTTGAAATCGAAAAGCTCCGGCCGGCGGTCCGCGTTCTCCGCGCTGACCAACCAGTAGGCCGTGGTGGACGCGATCGTCGCCGGATAAGCCTCCACGAGCACGCCGCTGTCGATATCCCGATCCACCAGCGGCCGTCTGCCGAGCGCGACGCCGAGGCCCATCGCCGCGGCTTCAAAGGCGAGCTGGATCGTGTCGACGCGCAGGCCTGCGGTGGTCTCGATGCCTTCGGTGCCGGTCGCATCCAGCCACGCCTGCCAGTCCTCGCTGGCGGCGTTCACGTGAATGAGCGTCGCGCGACGCAGGTCCGCGTTGCCGTGCTCGTCGCGCAGATCCGCCAGATACGCGGGGCTGCACACGGGCACGAGGCGCTCGCCGAACAGCCGCGTCCACGCGGTGCCTGCAACCGGCGCACGGCTCATGCGGATCGCGAAGTCGAAACCGTCGACGGGAAAACCGACCTGACGATGCGAGGTGTCGACGCTCACGTTCACATTTGGCCAGAGCGCGCGAAAGCCGGCGAGGCGCGGCAGCAGCCAGCGCGACGCGAAGGTCGGCGCGCAACTCAGCGCGATTGGCCGATCCGCGCGGTGATTCGGCAGGCGCTGCGTGCCGATGGCGATCAGCGAAAACGCTTCGGAGACGTATGACAAGTAATCCGCGCCGCTCGCCGAGAGCGAGATGCCGCGCGGCTCGCGCACGAACAGTTCGACGCCGAGCGCCTGTTCCAGTCCGACAATGCCGTGGCTGATCGCGCTCGGCGTGACATTCAGTTCCGCGGCGGCAAGTTTGAAACTCTGATGCCTGCCGGCCGCTTCAAAGAAACGAAGCGCCGGCAGCGGTGGCAGACGAAGCGGCATGTTGCATCCCCATGGACGGCGCGCCTCGGCGCGCGTGCTGTTGCGCTCAAGGATACCTTGCCGGGCGCTTTGGGTTGCCGTCAGGGTGCGCCTGAGCATCGCCAAAAAATTTCGCCGATGCTGTCGATTTGCCGCCGCGCGGTTCGTCGTGGCTATATAGAGGACGAGAACGCGGCCGCGTTCGCGGCGCGCTGCTCGCGCCCTTTATCCTTGTTCCGTAAGAGGAGATGGCTGATGACTGACGTATCCGCATCCGCACAAACGTTGAAGCCGGCCCGCCAACTAGCGGCCGACACGCCGAGCCGCTTTCCCGGCGAAAGCGCCGACTATCGGCGCGCGCGCAACGACCTGCTCGCCGAGGAAATCGAATTGCGCCGCCATATCGAACGGGTCGCCGCCCAGCGCCGCGCGCTGCCGGCCGGCGGCGTCGTGCCCGAGGATTACCTGTTCATGGGCGAAGCCGGCCCGGTGAAGCTATCGGAGATGTTCGGCGAGCATGACACGCTCGTCACCTACAACTGGATGTTCGGCCCGCAGCGCGCCCGGCCGTGTCCGATGTGCACCTCGCTTTTGAGTGCATACGACGGCGAAATGCCCGACATCCTGCAACGCGTCGCGTTCGCGGTGATCGCGCGCTCGCCGATCGAGAAGCTGGTTGCGTTCAAGAAGGAGCGGGGCTGGCGGCATCTGCGGCTGTACTCATCGGGCGGCAACACCTTCAATCGCGATTACGCGGCGGAAGATCCTGCGGGCGATGACAATCCCGCGTTCAACGTCTTTACGCGCTCGGGCGGCACGGTGCGGCACTTCTGGGCGGAGGAGATGGGGCCGTCGACTGCGGACCCCGGACAGGATCCACGCGGCGCCCCGGACGTGATGCCGATCTGGACCGTGCTCGACATGACGCCCGGTGGCCGTGGCACGGACTGGTATCCGAAGCTGGAATACGATACCGCGGCACGTTAGCGCGCTGATGAGGGCGGTCAGGTGGCGCCTGGCCGCGCGACGGTGAAGCGGGTTCAGCACCGCACCGTGTCGCGGAACGATAGGACTACGGCTGGACCTCAATCGCAAAATCGTGCCCGCGCGCCGTCTGCAAATAGGCGGCGATCGCGCTTGCCCGCATCGGCCGGCTAAACAGATAACCCTGCACCGCGCGTGCGCCTAGCGCCTTGACGACCTCGACTTGCGACGCCGTCTCGAGTCCTTCCACCACGCATTCGAGCCCAAGGTTGCGGCACAGGTCGAGCACCGACTTGACGATCTTCTTCGACGCGCTATTAGTATCCACGTCCGTCATGAAGCTGCGGTCGATCTTGATCGTGTCGAAGGGCAGGCGATGCACATAGCTGAGGCTCGAATAGCCGGTGCCGAAGTCGTCGAGCGACACGCGGCAGCCGGCTTTCTTGATCATGGTGAGCGAACAGCGGGCCTGTTCGAAATCACGCGTCACGGCGGTCTCGGTGATTTCGAACGACACGCGGTGCGGCGGCACGCCGCTTGCCATGACGATATCGATCAGCCGTCGGGCGCGCGCCGACGTGCAGATATCGATCGCCGACAGATTGAACGACAGATAAAGCTCGGACGGCCAGCGCGCCGCTTCGTCGAGCGCTTTGTGCAGCAGCACTTCCGTGATGCGCAGAATCAGTTCGGTACGCTCGGCAATCCGAATGAATTCTTCCGGCCTGACCGCGCCGAGCCGTGCGTTGTGCCAGCGCCCGAGCGCTTCCAGACCGAGGGTGCATTGCGTGACGACGTCGTAAATCGGCTGGAACTCCAGAAACAGTTCCGACTCGAGGTCCGCATGGCGGAGTTCCTGGGTCACGAGACTCGAACGCCGGATGCGCGTTTCATGTTCGGTGGAGAAGATGACCGGCGTGCCGCGCCGGCTTTCCTTGCCCACGTATAGTGCCGCGTCGGCGCGTTCGAACACTTGGGCCACCGTCGTGCCGGCTTCAGGGAACGCGGCCCAGCCGATCGTGCCCGACAACTCGGCGACGTTGCCGGCAACTCGATAGGGCTGACCGAGTGCCTCGCAGATGCGCTCGCCCAATTCGACGAGCGTCTCGTTCGCCAGTTTGTGCTGCGCGAGCACGCCGAACTCGTCGCCACCGAGGCGCGCGAAGAAAATGCCGGGCTCGGCGAGCGCCAGCAAACGCGAGCCGACTTCCTGAAGAACGAGGTCGCCGCAGGCGTGGCCGTAGATATCGTTGACCTGTTTGAAGCCGTCGAGATCGATCAGCCCAACATTGAAGCCGCTACTGGTGCCGAGCGCCTGCTCGGATAGCGCGCGCAGCGAGGCGAAGAAACTGCGCCGGTTGGGCAGGTCCGTCAGACTGTCGATGCTCGCGAGCCGGAAGTTGTCGTCGCTGAGGCGCTGCGTTTTTTGCTGGCTCGCCTGCAACTCGCGCTGCGCGTGCACCACGTCGGCAAAGGTCCGGCAATATAGCTGAATGATGAAGGCAAGCGCGACGCCGACCAACGTCATGTCGACGGCCATCGCAATGAAAACCGGATAGCCGGTGAAAACCAGAAAGGTAGAAAAGCTTAGGATGACGATCGACAGCAACAGCATGGCAGCCGCGCGCAAGTGCATCAGGCAGAACACGCAGCCGACCAGCGTCGTCGCCATGTAAAACGCGACCTGCGTCTGTTCGTACGCGGTGCCGTAGGGAAAGAGCAGCAACGACCAGCTGCTGAATGCGACGGCGAAGAGGCCGGCAAGCCAGGTCAGCTTGCGCAATTCGGACACTGCCTTGTCGAGAGTCAGGGGGCGGTGCCGAAGACGCCACCATCGTATGCAACGGATGATGCACAGGGTGCACAGCGTCGCGGGAAAGTAGATCGACAACCATGCCGGCGCGCAGCTGACGTGCGTGATGGCGACGGCCGCCGTATTGACGAGCAGAATGAAATAGAGAAGCGGGACCTGGTGGCTGAATGCTTCGAGCTGCGAACGCACGAGCTCGGGGTCGCGTTCCGCGACCGACAGCGCATCCCTCAATTTGGCTAACAGAACCATCCCCGTTCCTTTAAACGTTTGCGCAGCACACGCAGCTTTGTATATCGGCAGGACGGGTGGGACCTTGAGGGCGTGTCAGATAGAAATCGATTGCCTCGCGAATAAGCGGTAAGTCCGACCTGCTTACGATGCGTGATGGGTCATTTGTGCCGCGTTCGAACGGCCGAAGTGACAGGCTCGTCGCATCAAAGCACCGGACAGGAGAGCACGCGTTGCGGCGTGAGCGTCGTGCCGGGTTGGCCGTTCTGTGCCGGCGTGCCTTGTGGCGGCGTAGAGACGAGCCGCACGGTATTCATGCCGGCATTCGCCAGCACATACTTCTCCGGGCTGTTCTCGGGCTGCCAATAGGCCCGGAAAACGCCGCTGTCGCCGAAAACCAGCAGCTTGCCGTGCACGGTTCCAGTGCCGCTGACGAGGTCGACCGGCTCGCCGTCACGTACGTGAAAGCTCTGCGGAGCGGGTGAATTTGCCGTGCCGACGAGCGTGGCGCAGCTTTTGTCGTCGGCTGCGAGGGCCGCGCAGGACGTCGCGGCGAGCAGTGCACATGTTGCAATATGGCGAAAATTCATTTTTTATTCCTCCCGGATTCTTTATTCACCGGACGCCGCGCCTGCCAAATTCCGACTTTCTGCGATCCACCATAACATCGTAAAAAAGCCCGCTGGTGGCGGTTTGGGACGCGCTAAAGCACTGAAATTGCAACGGATTGTGATAACGCAAAAAGCCGTGTCGAGCCGAAGAAACGTGTAAGCGCGCGATTCTTATGGCACTTTGCAGGAAAAAATCGTCAAATTCCCTGTGGGCGGGTGATACAAGGCTTACACCCAAGGTTTGCGCGAACCCGCGCCTATGCGTTAGTGTGTCGGTCCCGGCGCAACAGATGTGGCGCCGGTTCCATGATTACCATACGGGAAGTGCTATGAACAAACAGGAACTGATTGATGCAGTCGCCGCAGCGACGGGCGAAAGCAAAGCGGCCACCGGCCAAACCATCGACGCGATCGTCGAAGCGGTGACCAAAGCCGTGGTGGGTGGTGATACGGTGCAACTGGTCGGTTTCGGTTCTTTCTCGACTGGCGCGCGCGCAGCACGCGTGGGCCGCAATCCGTCGACGGGTGCCGAGATCCAGATCGCGGCTGCCAAGACGGTGAAGTTCACCGCTGGCAAGGCGTTCAAGGAAGCCGTCAACGCGTCTTAATGCAACGCGCTTCACGCCGGAGCATCCACACGCGCCAAACTGGCGCGCGGCGAGCGATGCATCGGGCGTGAGGAATCACGCGCTGCCCAACCCCGGTAAGGTGGATCGATCGGCGGCTGGTGCGGCGCGTGTGTTTTTGTGCTCTCCCCAAGGGGCTTCCTGGGGGTTTGCCCGACTCAGCGCTTGCGTCCCGGCTCGCGCTCAGCCGGCGCGACGTTTGCGGGTGGCTTCGGCGAGCGTCTCGAGCGCCGGCTCGGTCTGCGCCCAACTGACGCAGGCATCCGTGATCGATACGCCGTGACGCAACGGCACGCCTGGCTTCAGATCCTGACGGCCTTCTTCCAGATGACTTTCCAGCATGACGCCGATGATGCGGCGCTCGCGCTGCGACAACTGCTGCGCCAGATCCTGCACCACCTCCAGTTGACGCAAGTGCGACTTGCCCGAGTTCGCATGCGAACAGTCGACCATGACCTGCTCGCGCAAACCCGCTGATTTGAGCGCCACGCAGGTGGCTTCCACCGACGCGCTGTCGTAGTTCGGCCCTTTCTTGCCGCCGCGCAGGATCACGTGCGCGTCGTCGTTGCCACGCGTTTCGAAGATCGCGGCCATGCCCATTTTCGTCATGCCCATGAACGCGTGGCTCGCGCGCGCGGCGACGATCGCGTCCGCGGCGATCTGCACGCCGCCGTCGGTGCCGTTCTTGAAACCGATCGGGCAGCTCAGGCCTGACGCCAGTTGACGATGGCTCTGGCTCTCCGTCGTGCGCGCGCCGATGGCGCCCCACGCGATCAGGTCGGCAATGTACTGCGGGCTCAGCAGGTCGAGAAACTCGGTGGCCGTGGACAAGCCGAGACCGTTGATGTCGAGCAGCAGTTGCCGTGCAAGACGCAGACCTTCGTTGATGCGGAAACTGCCGTCCAGACGCGGGTCGTTGATATAGCCTTTCCAGCCGACCGTGGTGCGCGGCTTCTCGAAGTAGACCCGCATCACGATCAGAAGGTCGTCCTTGTAGGTGTCGGCGGCGACCTTCAGTTTGTGTGCGTATTCGATTGCCTGATCGTGGTCATGAATCGAACACGGCCCGACGATCATCACGAGCCGGTCGTCACGGCCATGCAGAATATCGGCGATTTCCGTGCGGGTTTTCTCGACCAGCGTCTGCACCGAAGGCGGCACCGGCAACTCGTCCTGCAACAGCGCAGGGGAAATCAGTGGACGGACCGCGCCGATCCGAACGTCGTCGATGCGCGTGGTGTCCTGGGTGGCGTCGGCCGAGCCGACTTCCTGATCGTGCAAAGGATTGTCGATGGCGCTCAAAATATTCTCCCGGACCTTGGTGATGAAGTGGCCTCGCGGCCTGACTGCGTGAGTGTGGGTGCGTTGATCGTGCTTGTCTTCGCTGCCGGGATTATGACACTCGCGCGATGCGGCCGGGCGGCGCGTGTCAGAGACGTTTGATCAGCGCCATGGCGGCCGCCGGATTGCGTTCCTTGAAGCCGCTGATCACGTAGAGATAGACGTCGCGTGCGGCCGCGCGCGTGGCTGTTTTCGCGGGCGCTTCTGCCGAGGTTTCCAGATCGTCCGGTGTCGTGCCTGCCGCCAATTGCCGCGCGCGTTCGGCCCACGTGTCGAGCGCCTTGGTCGAATAGCCTTGGGCCTGTTTGTCCGTCGTGCCCATGATGCGCGCGTACACGAAGGGCGCCGTGATGTCCGCGATCTGCGGGTATTCGCTGTCGCCCGCCAGTACCACGGCGACTTTGTATTTGCGGGCGAGCGCGATGAAGTCCGGCGTCTTGAAGGTGTCGTTGCGGACTTCGATCGCATGCCTGAGCTTCTGGCCTTCAATACTGGCCGGCAGTAGCTTCAGAAAGGCTTCGAAGTCTTCCTTGTCGAATTTTTTGGTGGGTGCGAATTGCCAGTTGACCGGGCCGAGCTTCTGCTTGAGCAATAGCACGCCGCTGCCGAAGAAGCGTTCGATCGTTTCGCCCGCATCGGCGAGGACTTTTCTGTTGGTCGCGTAGCGCGGCGCCTTCAGCGAAAAGACGAAATCGTCCGGCGTTTCCTGGTACCACTTCTCGTAGCTCGCCGGTTTTTGCAATCCGTAAAACGTGCCGTTGATTTCGATCGATGTGAGGTTCTTGCTCGCGTATTCGAGTTCGCGGCTTTGCGTGAGGTCAGAGGGGTAGAAGGTGCCGCGCCAGGGCGCGTAGGTCCAGCCGCCTATGCCGATGCGGATGTTCGAGGTCTTGGCTGGCTTGGCGATCTTTGCGGCTGATTCTTTCGGCACTTGGCGTCTCCATCTGACTTCGACCGGGAAGCAGTAGATTAGCCGTTTTTTCGCCGAAGAACAGAAGTGAGGCAAACGCAGGAAATGCGCCCGCTATTCGTTGCCGCGAGACATATCCGTTGCACCGCGCGCCGCCTCTTCGAACCGCCGGTTCGCCTCCGCCACTTCCACTCTGAACTGCTGCAATGCGCTCACCGCCAGATCTGGCGGCGTCAGCGCGGCCCACAAGACGTCGATGAGCTGATCCGCGGTCGCATCGATATCGATATGCCGGTTCGCGAGCGTAGCGTCCCACAGCACATGCTCCATCGGCCCGAACACCATCGAGCGCAACAGGCGCAGCGGCATGTCGGCGCGAATCTGCCCGCTCTCCTGGCCTTGCGCCAGTACGCGCATCAACGGCGCGGTATAGCGGCGCTGCAACTCCGTGAGCGCCTCGCTCAGCTCATGATGCCGGGCCCGACCTTCGGATAACACTAGCGCGCACAGATCAGTGCCGTTCACCAGCATCAGCCGCAAATGCGTGCGCACGATGAACGCGAACTGCTGGCGCACATTGCCGTCGCGCGGCAAGCCGGATTCGATCGCGTCGATGATCTCGTCGTACCAGTCGCCGATCACCCGCGCGCACAGCTCGCGTTTGCCGCGGAAATAGCTGAACACGGTCGCCTCGGAAATGCCGAGGCGCTGCGCGATTTCGGCCGTTGTCGCGCGCTCGTAGCCCTTTTCGGAGAACACGTCGCGCCCCGCCTGAAGGATCTCCTTCACGCGCTGCTGCGACTTGCGCCCGGCCGGCTGGCGGCGCGAGGCGGGTAACTCGGCCTTCGTGGCAACCGTCATATGAGTTCAGTTCAGATTTGTGAGGCGAATTCGGCTCGTAAAGGTGCGGAATAAGTTTGATGACTGCGATGCTATCACGCCACAGCGATGTTGTAGGCGGTCGCTTCAGTTTCTGAGTAACACTCAAAAATACCTATTGACGCTTACGTAAATCTAGCGTGAAATGCGCCTTGAACGTTTCGCGCCTCGTGCGGGACGACAGAGGCGGCCCACAAGGCCGCCGCCGTCCGCCGAGCCGCAACCGGACCAGCCGGCGCCCACTCACGGCCGGCCGCCAACGAACTCTGGAGACACAGCAATGAGCAACCTGCCCGGTTTGCAATTCCCGCTCGGCGAAGAAATCGAAATGCTGCGCGACAGCATCGCGGGATTCGCTGCCAAAGAAATCGCCCCGCGTGCCGCGGAAATCGATCGCACGGATCAGTTTCCCATGGACCTGTGGCGCAAGTTCGGCGATCTGGGCGTGCTCGGCATGACGGTCTCGGAGGAATACGGCGGCGCGAACATGGGCTATACGGCGCACATGATCGCCATGGAGGAAATCTCGCGCGCGTCGGCGTCGGTCGGTCTCTCGTACGGCGCGCATTCGAATCTGTGCGTCAACCAGATTCATCGCAACGGCACGGAAGCGCAAAAACAGAAGTATCTGCCCAAGCTCGTGTCGGGCGAACATATCGGCGCACTCGCCATGAGCGAGCCGAACGCGGGTTCGGATGTGGTCAGCATGAAGCTGCGCGCGGAGAAGAAGGGCGACCACTACGTGCTCAACGGCACGAAGATGTGGATCACCAATGGCCCGGATTGCGACACGCTGGTCGTCTATGCCAAGACCGATCCCGAAGCGAATTCGCGCGGCATTACCGCGTTTATCGTCGAGAAGGGCATGAAGGGATTTTCCGTTGCGCAGAAACTCGACAAGCTCGGCATGCGCGGCTCGCATACCGGCGAACTGGTGTTCCAGGACGTGGAAGTGCCGGAAGAAAACATTCTCGGCCAGTTGAACGGCGGCGCGAAGGTGCTGATGAGCGGCCTCGACTACGAACGCGCCGTGCTCGCAGGCGGCCCGACCGGCATCATGGTCGCGGTCATGGACGCGGTCGTGCCGTATATCCACGACCGTAAGCAGTTCGGTCAGCCGATCGGCGAATTCCAGCTCATTCAAGGCAAGGTGGCGGACCTCTACACGACGCTGCAGGCGTGCCGCGCGTATCTCTATGCGGTGGGTCGTCAACTCGACACGCTCGGCAAGGAACACGTGCGCCAGGTGCGCAAGGACTGCGCGGGCGTGATTCTCTACACCGCGGAAAAAGCCACGTGGATGGCCGGCGAGGCGATCCAGATTCTCGGCGGCAATGGCTATATCAACGAGTATCCGGTCGGCCGTTTGTGGCGCGACGCGAAGCTCTATGAAATCGGCGCCGGTACCAGCGAGATCCGCCGCATGCTGATCGGCCGCGAACTGTTCGCCGAAACGGCCTGAGCGGTTGTGCACTTAGTGCACTTCGCAGCGCACCATACATCGTACGGCGCGTCACGCTGCGTGTCAGCGCAAGCCTATAAAGAAGCGGCGAAAGCAATTACCTTGCATGGGATCGGAGTAAGTGCTGAAGCACTAACTCCGATCGACAGGAGAAGCTCGTAATGCCGATCATCGAATCAAAGCTGAATCCGCGCTCGGACGACTTCCGCGCCAACGCGACGGCGCTCGAAGCGCTGGTCGCCGACCTTCGCGCGAAGGTCGAGAAGCTGGCGCTGGGCGGCGGTCAGGCGGCGCGCGACAAACACACGGGACGCGGCAAACTGCTGCCGCGCGATCGCATCGAGAAGCTGCTCGATCCAGGCACGCCGTTTCTCGAGTTCTCGCAACTTGCAGCCTACGGCATGTACCACAACGATGCACCGGGCGCGGGCGTGATCACCGGTATTGGCCGGATTGCCGGGCAGGAGTGCGTGATCGTCTGTAACGACGCGACGGTCAAGGGCGGCACCTACTATCCGGTCACCGTGAAAAAGCACGTACGGGCGCAGGAAATCGCCGCTGAAAATCATCTGCCCTGTGTGTACCTGGTCGACTCGGGCGGCGCGAATCTGCCGAACCAGGACGACGTGTTTCCGGACCGCGATCACTTCGGCCGCATCTTCTACAACCAGGCGAATCTGTCCGCAGCGGGCATTCCGCAGATTGCCGTCGTGATGGGTTCGTGTACTGCAGGTGGCGCCTACGTGCCGGCCATGAGCGACGAGTCGATCATCGTCAAGAATCAGGGGACGATTTTCCTCGGCGGTCCGCCGCTGGTGAAAGCCGCCACCGGTGAAGTGGTGAGCGCCGAAGATCTCGGCGGCGGCGACGTGCATACGCGTCTGTCGGGCGTGGTCGATCATCTCGCGCAGAACGACGCGCATGCGCTGGGGATTGCGCGCAGCATCGTCGGCAATCTGAATCGCGGCAAGCAGGTGCCGGTCGCCTTGCAGGAACCGAAGCCGCCGCGCTACGACGTGAAGAGCATGTACGGCGTGATTCCCGTGGATACCCGCAAGCCGTTCGATATCCGCGAGGTGATCGCGCGGATCGTCGACGATTCGGCATTCGACGAATTCAAGGCGCGCTACGGCACCACGCTTGTCACCGGCTTCGCGCATATCTGGGGGCATCCGGTCGGCATCATCGCGAACAACGGCATTCTGTTTTCGGAGTCCGCGCTCAAAGGTGCGCACTTCATCGAACTGTGCTGTCAGCGCAAGATTCCGCTCGTGTTCCTGCAGAACATTACCGGCTTCATGGTGGGCCGCAAATACGAAAACGAAGGCATCGCGCGTAACGGCGCGAAGATGGTGACGGCCGTGGCCACGGCCAAGGTGCCGAAGTTCACGGTGATCATCGGCGGGTCGTTCGGCGCGGGCAACTACGGCATGTGCGGTCGCGCGTATTCGCCGCGTTTCCTGTGGATGTGGCCGAACGCGCGCATCTCGGTGATGGGCGGCGAGCAGGCGGCGTCGGTGCTGGCCACCGTCAAGCGCGACGGCATCGAAGGCAAGGGCGGCTCGTGGAGCGCTGAAGAAGAAGAGGCGTTCAAGCAACCGATCCGCGATCAATACGAACATCAGGGCCACCCGTACTACGCGAGCGCGCGCCTGTGGGACGACGGCGTGATCGATCCGGCGCAAACGCGCGACGTGCTCGGTCTTGGCTTGTCCGCCGCGATGAACGCGCCGATCGAAGACACGCGTTTCGGCGTGTTCAGAATGTGACGATGCGCGACGAAGCGCGGGAGCAGCGACGATGCAATACGAAACACTGAATGTCGAATTCGCCGGACAGGTCGCGACGGTCACGTTGAATCGTCCGGACGTGCGCAACGCGTTCAACGAAACGATGATCGCCGAAGTGACCGCGGCCTTCACCGCGCTCAACGATCGCGACGACGTGCGCGCGGTGGTGCTCGCCGCGAACGGTAAGGCGTTCTGCGCGGGTGCGGATCTGAACTGGATGAAGAAGATGGCCGGCTACTCGGACGACGAGAACCGCGCCGACGCGATGCTGCTCGCGAACATGTTGTCGTCGATCTATCGCTGCAGCAAGCCGGTGATCGCGCGCGTCAACGGCGACGCGTACGCGGGCGGCATGGGTTTGATCTCGGCGTGCGACATCGTGGTGGCTGTCGACAGCGCGCGCTTCTGCCTCTCGGAGGCGCGCCTCGGTCTGATTCCAGCCACCATCGCGCCGTACGTGATTCGCGCGCTGGGCGAGCAGGCATCGCGCCGCTATTTCACGACCGCCGAGCAATTCGATTGCGCGACGGCGTTGCGCCTCGGGCTCGTCAGCGAAGCTGTGAGCATGGAGCAACTCGACGCCACTATCCAGCAGATTGCCGAGACGCTCTGCGCGAACGGTCCGCAAGCGGTGCGCGCGTGCAAGCAGCTCGTGCAGGACATCGCGGGCCATGAATTGAACGCTGCGATGATCGAGGACACGGCGGCGCGTATCGCGCGCACGCGTGCCGGCGCGGAAGGGCGCGAAGGCGTCGCGTCGTTCCTCGAAAAACGCACGCCCGCCTGGCGCAACTGAAGCACACATTCCAGGGCGCGCGCCGCGCCTTGACCAGAACAACAGCCCCGAAAAAACGGCACACTTCATCGAGACACTTCATGTTCAACAAGATCCTGATTGCCAACCGGGGCGAGATTGCGTGCCGCGTCGCCGCGACCTGCAAGCGGCTCGGCATTGCGAGCGTGGCCGTCTATTCCGATGCGGACGCCAACGCGAAACACGTGGCCGCGTGCGATGAGGCGGTGCACATCGGCGGCTCGACAGCCGCGGAAAGCTATCTGCGCGTCGAGCGCATTATCGAAGCCGCGCGCGCCACCGGCGCGCAGGCGGTGCATCCGGGCTACGGCTTCCTGTCGGAGAACGAAGACTTCGCGCATGCTTGCGAGGCGGCCGGCATCGTCTTCATCGGGCCGCCGGTCGAGGCCATCGCCGCGATGGGTTCGAAGGCTGCCGCGAAGGCACTGATGCATGCGGCCGCCGTGCCGCTCGTGCCGGGTTATCACGGCGACGATCAGGATCCGCAACTGCTGCATCGCGAGGCGGATGCGATCGGTTATCCGGTGCTGCTCAAAGCCAGCGCGGGTGGCGGCGGCAAGGGCATGCGCGTGGTCGAACGCAGCGAGGATTTCGCGGCGGCGCTGGCTTCATGCAAGCGGGAAGCGGCAAGCAGCTTCGGCAACGATCGCGTGCTGATCGAAAAGTATCTGACGCGGCCGCGTCACGTGGAAGTGCAGGTGTTCGCGGACCGGCACGGCGGCGCGGTCTATCTGTTCGATCGCGATTGCTCGGTGCAGCGGCGGCATCAGAAAGTGCTGGAAGAAGCGCCCGCGCCCGGATTGTCCGGTGAAATCAAGCGCGAAATGGGCGAGGCGGCGGTGGCGGCCGCGCGTGCGGTGAATTATGTCGGCGCGGGCACGGTCGAGTTCATCATGACCGGCACGGGCGACTTCTACTTCATGGAAATGAACACGCGCCTGCAGGTCGAGCATCCGGTCACGGAGATGGTGACCGGCCAGGACCTGGTGGAATGGCAACTGCGCGTCGCCGCCGATGAACCGCTGCCGCTTACGCAGGCCCAGCTGAAAATCGATGGTCACGCGATCGAAGCGCGCATCTACGCCGAACATCCGGCGCGCGGCTTCCTGCCGTCGACGGGCACGCTCAAGCATCTGCGGATGCCGGATGGCGTGGAGTTCGCCATCGACGCGGCCGGTCTCGGCGAGCCCGGACGCAAGGCGCCGGTGCGCATCGACAGCGGTGTGCGTGAAGGCGACACCATCACGCCGTTCTACGATCCGATGATCGCCAAGCTGATCGTGCACGGCGCCACGCGCGAGGAGGCGCTCGCGCGTCTGAGCCGCGCGCTGCATGCATGCGAGGTGGTCGGCCCGCATACCAATGTCGAGTTCCTGCAAAGCATCGTCGCGAGCGAGCCGTTTGCAACGGGCGATCTCGATACGGGCCTGATCGAACGTCATCACGACGCCCTGTTCGCGCCGCGCAAGAAGCCATTCAAGGAAGCGTTGGCGCTGGCTTGCGCGGCGTTGCTCAAGCGCGAGGGCGGCACGGCGCACGGCGCGTCGCCGTGGGATGCGCTGTCGCACTGGCGCCTGAACGGCGGCTACACGCAGGCGCTCGGCTGGCGCGATCTGGACAGCGGTAGCACGGCTAACGATAGCGAAGGCACCTTCACCGTCACGTTCGCCCGCGACGGCAAGACGCAAACGCTCGAACACGACGGCGTGCGCGAGGATTTCAGCTGGTCGGACGGCAGCGGTCCGCACGAATTCCGCGCGACGATCGGCGACGCGCGCGCAACGGGCCGCGTGTTCGTCGACGTCGATACGTTCCATGTGTTCTGCCTTGGCGAGGCGCTGTCGTTCGAGTGGCAGAACCTGCTCGCGCACGCCGCGGACGCCGAAGGCGGCGAAGGCCGTTTGACTGCGCCGATGCCCGGCAAGGTGATCGCGGTGCTGGTCGAGCCGGGCACCGTGGTGGAGAAGGGCACGCCGCTGATCGTGATGGAAGCGATGAAGATGGAGCACACCATCGGTGCGCCGGCGGCCGGTACGGTGTCGGAGGTGCTGTATGCGGTCGGCGATCAGGTTGCCGACGGCGCGCAGCTTCTGGTGCTGGACGTGCAGCAGCACTAAATCCGCGGCTCAGGCCTCAGGCGAGGCGCGTATAGCCGACGGCGCGCGCTTCGTTTTCGAGCTGCTCGATGCGTTCGTAGTCCGAGGGCGGCAACACGGAAAAGCCCTGCAAACGCAGGCGTTTCGCGCGCTCGGGCTGATTGGCGAGCGCCTCGTTCAGCGCTTCGCGCAATGCCTCGATCGTCGCCGAGGGCACCGTGTCGGAGGCGATCAAAGGCAAGCCCGGCGACGGCGCAGTCGTGCCGATCCGGCGAACCTGGCGGGCCAGTTTCGGCATTTCATCGCACACGAAAGCGAAGGTCACGCAATCGATCGCGGCGACGTCCGCGCGATTTTCCGCCACCGCGCGCAGCGAGCCGAGATGCGAGCCGGTTCGCAACACTGAGCTGAAGAACATGCCGCCGCTCGAAAGCGGCGCCACGGCGTGGCGAAACACGTTCATGCCGCTATTCGAATCGTCCTGGTTGTAGGCGGCGCGTGCGCCGCGGCAGGCCGCGAGCGTGTCGAACTGCGCGTCCGCGCGCGTTACCAGCACGCTCGAATAGTGCGCCCCCTCGCAGCCCGGCGCGTCGAAGCGCGGCGTCGCGATCAGTTGAACCTGTTCGTGCAAGCCGTGCATCAACGGATAACCGCAAGTCTGCGAGATCAGCAGATTGGGGCGCCGCCAGAAGCCGTGCAATTCCTCGTCCGGTTCGACGATGCGGCACGCGGGCTTGACCATGCGCAGCACGTCGGCGAGCCACTCGCGCCACTCGAGGTCGAGCGCGGGCGTGACGTTATACATCGGCAGGGCGGCGATCCAGGTCATGATGCGATTCTGGCATACCTGCTGTTTAATGTCTGACCATTCGGAATTCGTCGAGGCCGAGACGCACCGGCTCCGTCGGTCTAAAGGCCCACTTCTGCGCGGCGACTGAAAGGATTTCCAGTTGCGCACCTTCGAATGCGACGAGTAGATCCTCCTTGCGCTTGCTCGCCGCGCCACAATAGGCCACTAGTGCCTCGGCGCTGACCTCGAAAATCTGCGCCCGATCATCACAGCACACCCGGAACGCGACCGTCGCGCATTCCGTCACACAGGGCCTGAACCCTTCATCGACATAGACCGACATAGCCATCTCCCGCCATACACACGCCTGAGCCTTCAGGATGACAAGTCGTAAGCTGGCGGTATGTGGGAAAACCGGCATTTGCGATGAAATGGCCGTGACTTCATGGGATGCGCCGAACAGAAGCTGAATACGTCTGCGCAAGCTTTTGTAAGCGGCTCCGTCTTTGCCCCCGGTATTCGACCGTTTTGCGCGAAGTGCGCTGGCTACACTCGTTTCAGCGATTTCGCGTTGGCTCAGGCCAATCAACACGGAAGGGGGAACGATGATCCACAGGAGTCGATACAGCCGCCCGGCGCGCAGCTGCACCCGGCAACTTCTCATGGTGGCCACGCTGGCGTGCGCCTGCGGTCTGCAGGGCTGCGCCACGTCGCTCGAAACGTTCGGGCTCGGCGCGGGCGTCGGGATTGTCGGCGCGTTCAGTCTGCTCGGCTGCGCGATTGGTTGCCGCTGACGGATGGACCCGGACTTTCTGGCCGTGCTCGACGCCTATCAGGAGCGCGCAGATGAAGAGCAGACGAAAGAACGCAAGCCGCGCCCGCGACGCAAGCAGAAGGCAACGAAAGGTCGCCACGTTCCCGCGGCGGGCGTGGAGACCGCGCGTTTCATCAACATCCTCGCGGCAAGCCTGCACGCGCCGCACATTCTCGAACTCGGCACGTCGGATGGCTATGCGACGCTCTGGCTCGCGCAAGCGGCGCGGGTCGCGGGCGGCCGTGTGACCACCATGGAATTGCACGACGACAAATCGGCCTATGCACGCGAGATGACGACCCGCGCCGGCCTTGCCGCTTACGTCGACTTCAAGGTCGGCAATGCGGTCACGCTGATCGAGGACATGCCGCTCAAGCTGGATTTCGTCTTCATCGATCTTTGGAAAGATCTCTATGTGCCGTGTCTCGACGCGTTTTATCCGAAGCTCAATCCGGGGGCGATCATCGTCGCTGACGATATGATTCGGCCGGGCGGCGAGAACGCGTTGCGCTATATCCGCGCGGTTCGCTCGAAGCCGGGCATGACGAGTCTATCGTTGCCGGTGGGTTCCGGTTTGGAGATCAGCCGGTATCGCTGACGACGCGAATGGCTGCCAGCGGCTGACCGGTGTCAATGCGTGGTTCGCCATTCACTCCTTAAATTCTCTTACCAGAAAATACCCGCCGTGTTCGAGACAGGCCTCGTGTCGTAGCGGGTAAACCCCCTTGAACGGATCATGGCAGCGGCCATTGGGAACACTCGGTAAAGCCGGCTCGCACAGCGCAAAATGATGATCGATCACGCTGTTGTGCTTCCGGTCTCGCGGCGGGGACCAGGTCGTCAAGCGCCCGTGCTATCCCACAGCGGGGCAAGACCGGGGGGATCTACGATTCGGCTGTTTGCCGTCGCCAATGCGTGTATGGCGGCAATGTCCGCACCGTCCAACTCGAAGTCGAATACCGCCAGGTTTTGTGCCAGTCGATCGACCCGCGTGGTTCTCGACAGCGCTACCACGCCGGACTGCTGAACAAGCCACCGTAAGACGATCTGGGCGATGGTTTTGTCATGACGGGCCGCGATCTCCATGAGCGTCGGGTCCGAGAACACGCGGCCAATCGCCATGCCGCAATATCCTGTCACGGCAAGCCCGGCCTGGCGCGTGCTTTCGATGAGCAAGGACTGGTTCAGGTACGGGTGGTATTCGAACTGATTCGTGACCAGCGGAGCCGCCGAAAGCCGGATAGCTTCCGTCATCGATGCACGGTTGAAATTGCTCACGCCTATGTGCCGGACCTTGCCGGCGCGCACGACCGCATTGAGCTCCGCGATCTGTTCGGTCAACGGCACATCCGAGCCAGGCCAGTGCAGCAGGAGCAGGTCGATATAGTCCGTCTTGAGTTTGCGCAGGCTCTCGTTCACGGACGCATCGAAGTGTCTTGCGGAGTAGTTGCTGACCCAGACCTTGGTCGTCAGAAATATTTCGCTTCTTGGAATGCCGGATTCGGCGACGCACTCGCCGATCTCGGCCTCGTTACGGTAGATTTGCGCGGTGTCGATATGGCGGAAGCCAGCACGAAGGGCGGCGGGAATCATTCGATAGATGTCGTCGCCATTCATCCCGTAGGTGCCAAAGCCTATGGCCGGAATGAGCGCGTTACCGGCACGGACGTTTTGCATGAACTATTCCTTATGGACTAAGTGTCAAGGAAGATGAGCCGGAAGAGTTTGTATTGAAGGTCACACGTAGGAATCCTGCGTTAAATCGTGAGAGAAGATCTCAGATCAAGTGGAGGGAAGAGTAAGCGTTGGCGTGTCGAGGAAGAAGCCTATATGTTTCGATGAGACCTATCGTCAGAGACGATACATATTGAGCAGCATTTATCGACGTGAGGCCATTCGCGAAGCCTCAGGCAATTACGCTCGCACTATCACTTCCGGTTCAGATCTTCGAACCCCGAAACCAGGGCGTCCAGTAGTTGCCGGACGGCCGGAACCATACCGCGTCGTGTGGGGAAGATCGCGTGAACGAGGCCCGGCGTCGTGGCCAGGCCCGCCAGTAAGTGCTGCAACCGGCCGGCGTGAATATCGGCGTCGACCAGTTCACGGGGCAGCATGGCCACGCCGACGCCTCGCAAAGCCGCAATCCGCAAGCTCGCCAGATCGTCCGTCGCCAGGCGAGGTTGATGCGCCCATGACGTCGTGCGGCCCTCGGCGTTCACCAGGTTCCACGCGAAGCGCTCGCTGCTGCTGGACATGGCGAGCGTGGGCCATTCTTCGAGCGACTCAAGGGACGTGGGCACCGGATGGCGCGCCGCCAGTTGCGGACTGGCGACCAGAATCTGCACGGATAAGCCTAGTTGCCTGACTGCGAGATCGGTGTCTTCCAAAGGGGGAAGCCTGACCCGGATGGCGAAGTCCAGACCTTCCTCGACCACATCCACGCGACGGTTGGTTGCATCGACGAGGACCTGCACCTGCGGGTTGTCCTGGACATACTGCGCAATGATTGTGGAGATGCCGGAGGTCAGCAGTCCCACGGGGCAGCTTATCCGTATGGTGCCCTGCGGCTTTGAGCGTGTCTGGTCCACAAAATCCTTGGCGGCCCTCGATTCCGCCACCAGGGCGAGGCAATGCTGATGGAACCGCCGCCCGGTTTCCGTCAGGGACAGGCTCCTGCTGGTGCGATTGAGCAGACGAACGCCAAGCTCTTCCTCCAGTGCGCGAACACGCCGGCTGAGTTTCGACGTCTGTACGCCGAGGCTGCGGGCCGCTGCCGTGAAGCTTCCGTGCTCGACGACTTCAGCGAAGAGTCGAAGATCATTGAGGTCAGTGATTCGGTTCATCCGGGGCTCTGAGTGGGGCCTTTAACGTTCTACCACTCGCAATGTTGCTTTGCAATTCAGGACATAGGCGAATTATCGTTGCGGATATAGCATCCCTAACAGGTCAAACCATCGGCCTGCAGGCAGAAGCCAAACCAATGCAACACAGGAATTCATCATGACGAAGACGAACGCTCCCGGGTCGTTCATGCTTGGGGACCGCCACGTGAGCCGCATGGGGTACGGCGCCATGCAACTCGCCGGCCCTCGCGTGTTCGGGCCGCCAAAGGATCGAGACACGGCGATTGCCGTCCTGCGCGAGGCAGTGGAGCGCGGCGTCAACCATATCGATACCAGCGACTACTACGGTCCCCACGTAACGAACCAGATCATTCGCGAGGCGCTGCATCCGTATCGTGACGACCTCACGATCGTGACCAAGGTGGGCGCTGTGCGCGGTAGCGATGCCTCATGGATCCCCGCGCAGAGTCCGGCAGCACTCACCGTTGCCGTGCACGACAACCTGCGCAATCTGCATGTCGATGTCCTCGATGTCGTCAATCTGCGCACCATGATGGACGACAGACGTCCGGCCGAGGGGTCGATTGCCGAGCAGTTTACGGTCCTTGCCGAGTTGCAGCAGCGGGGCTTGATACGGCATCTGGGTCTCAGCAATGTGACCGCCGCGCAGGTCGAGGAAGCCCAGTCAATTGCCCCGGTCGTCTGCGTGCAAAACATGTTCAATGTGATGCAACGCCACGACGGCCCGTTAGTCGATGCTCTCGCGCAGCAGGGCATCGCCTATGTGCCGTTCTTCCCCCTGGGCGGCTTCACGCCTTTGCAGTCCGCGACGCTGACCGAAGTGGCGTCGTCGCTGGACGCAACGCCGATGCAGGTGGCGCTGGCGTGGCTGCTGCAGCGCTCAACCAACCTCCTGCTGATTCCCGGGACGTCGTCGCTCATGCATCTGCGCGAGAACCTGGCGGCTGGCTCGCTCGTGCTCCCGGCTGACGTGCTCGAACAACTGGACGGCACGATTTGAACTCGCGCAAGGCGCAATCGGCTTCAGTGGGGTGGACTATTTCGGGGCGATTACGTCGACGCCCGGCAGCGCCCCCAGTCTCGCGCGCGCGTTGAACCCGCAGTGTCATATAGCGCTGATTGACAACTTTGACGGCAGCGGATCTGCGCAAGGCCCACGAACGGATCGAAACGGGAAGGGCAATCGGAAAAACCGTGCTGGAAGGGTTCCACTGATGATTGTCGTCTCTGTGTGGCGCGGTCAGTGTCGCTTCATCGCCGGCTGGTGCCGATTGTGTTCGCGATGCTTACCGCGCGGAACCCATTGACTTTGATTGTTCTGTTTTGTAATCATTCTATGTGAATCGAATTCGTGTCGAATGATAGTTGGCGGGATGACGTGAGACTTTGCTTAAGCGCCAACTCTGGTCGACTAGCTTTGCATGGGACCGGAGTAAGCGCTAAAGCGCTAACTCCGGTCGACACAGGAGGCAAACCGTGAAACGTGCTTCAGTCGTCGACGTCCAAGGCTTCATCAACGAGCACCCGTTCGGCCGTTTTCAACGACTCGTTTTTCTCATGTGCTTCGTGATTGTCGTGCTGGATGGCTTCGACACTGCGGCAATCGGTTTCATCGCGCCGTCGTTACTGACGCAATGGCATCTGGCAAAGCCCGATCTCGCACCGGTCCTGAGTGCCGCGCTGTTCGGCCTCGCGTTCGGCGCGCTCGTGTCCGGCCCATTGTCCGACCGCGTTGGACGACGGTCTCTGATGATCGCCTCCGTATTCCTCTTCGGCGTTGCCTGTCTCGTGTCCGCGTTCTCGACGAACATTGGTCAATTGACCGCGCTGCGCTTCATCACGGGCGTCGGCCTCGGTGCAGCCATGGCTAATGCGGTGACCATGATGGACGAGTTCTGTCCGACCCGGCGCCGCGCGACCGTAACCAGTCTGATGTGCTGCGGATTCCCACTCGGCGCGGCTTTGGGTGGTTTGCTCGCGGCATGGTTGATTCCCCATGCCGGCTGGCGAAGTGTTCTGATGCTGGGCGGCGTCGCGCCGATACTTCACGGTGTCCTGCTATGGCTCAAGATGCCGGAATCGGTACGCTTCATGGTTGCAAATGGCAAACCCGCGGCGCGTATTCGCACAACTCTCGCGCGCATCTCCGTTGAAGCAATTCACGCGCGCGGGTTCGCACTGACCGAGCGCGCGCCGGGAACGGGCGACAAGGGGCTCGGCGTCGTGCTGTCGCGTTCCTACATTGTCGGTTCATTGATGCTATGGCTCGCCGCCTTCATGGGCCTTCTGATTTTCTATGCGCTGATCAACTGGATGCCGATTCTGCTGAAAGATGCAGGCCTGAGCCAGAAGAGCGCGACGCTGATCTCCGCATTGTTCCCGCTCGGTGGTGTCGGCGCGGTGCTGTGCGGCGTGCTGATGGATCGCTTCAATGCAAATCTCGTGATTGCCGCGTGCTACCTCCTCGCTGCGATCAGCCTCTTTGGTATTGGAGAGACGGCGGGACACGTGGCTCTACTCGTGCCAATGGTACTGGTATCCGGCGTGCTGATGAACACCGCGCAAGCCTCCATCAATGCGCTTGCGGCCGCCTTTTATCCGACCGAAGGGCGTGGCACCGGCGTCGCGTGGATGCTCGGCATGGGCCGTTTTGGCGGCATTGCGGGCTCGTTTCTCGTAGCCGAACTCGTACGCTGGCACTTTACGCTTGAAGGTGTCTTCGCGACGATCGCCGTCGCTGGAGCCCTTTCGTGCATCGCTTTGCTAGTCAAGCAGCTTGCACCGCCGCGCGTCTTCGGAGCGCCGCCCGACGGAGTCGGATCGCTGAGTCATTGACCGGCCGGTAGTGGCTGCCTCGCGGCGCTTGCTATCTGCAATGTCGTACTCAATCACCATTCGAAGAGGAGACTCGACATGTCCACCGAGGCGTCCACAGCGGCATTCGAATATGTATCGGAGGTGTACGAGGCGGTTGATTCGAAGGACGAGCGTCGGTTAGCGCGCTTCTTGACGGACAACTGCACGTTTGTCTATGCCGATAACGACCCCGTCATCGGGCGCGCAAAGGTTGCCCGTGACGACTTGGCGGGTGCGCGATCGGCAAATCGACGACTACCGTATCTACATCGACGTCGCGCCGCTGTTCACGCATTGACGCCAAAGGGAGCATGAGCCGGGCTCTTGAACAGAAAGCGAGCATCGTCACGGGCGACCGCCATCACCTCCTTCGTGACGGACGCTGATCTAGCCGTGGACGGCGCTCATCTCGCAACATAACTGCTCCAGGCGGCTTGTTTGGACGCCTCCCGAATTGCAGGCCGGGCGCGAACGCGACGCTCGAGCTTCGACGTGTAGGCCGGCCCGCGCCAGGGCCGCCGAATAGTTTCCACGCCCCACAAGCTCTGCGAAGCGCCGGCGATCGTCCAGGCGAGCGATCCGGTCCATTGGCATGCGCTGACTGAACCTTATCGTTCTGCCAGAAGCAACGATACTTTGCCTCCACGGAGATATGCGCATCAACATTGCGGCCGTAGCATTCATGCCAGTCGTCATTTCTTTTCAGGAGATTGTCATGGACCGTTTTAAGTTTCTTCCGTTGTTGGGCCGCATCTTGATCGGCGCGCCGTTTGTCATGAGTGGGCTGGGCAAGCTCGGAGCGTATGCTGCGACGGTTGGCTATATTGCCGCCATGGGTCTGCCCGTACCGCCGCTCGCGTTCGGTGTTGCCGTGCTGACCGAACTGGGCGGCGGCTTGCTGCTGCTGTCGGGCTACAGGGCTCGCGCCGTATCGCTGGCAATGGCGGTATTCTGCGTGGTCACGGCATTGTTTTTTCACCACAACTTCGCCGATCAGAACCAGATGATTCATTTTCTCAAGAACGTGATGATGGCCGGTGGTCTTTTGCAGATCACCTACTTCGGTGCCGGCGCGTTCAGCCTCGATGCGCGCTCCGGGCGGACAGCATCGGGCGTTTCGCCTCTGACCGTGAGCTAGGAAGACGGCTCCGATGAGACGACCGACCGACCGTTCGGATCGTCTCACCTGGATCGGCCCTTGCAGCAACACGGTGCGTGTTGTCGGGCGCACAACTTTTCCCACAGTGGCATCACCGCAGATATAGGAAGGAGGTCGAAATGTCGAAAGTTCTGGTTCTATATTATTCCTCGTATGGCCATGTCGAAGCGCTGGCGGAAGCCGTCGCTGAAGGCGCGCGCTCGGCGGGCGCGGCGGTCGACGTCAAGCGGGTGCCTGAGACCGCGCCGGAGGACGTGGCGAAGGGCGCCCACTTCAAGCTCGATCAGCAAGCGCCCGTTGCGACGGTTGCCGAACTCGCCAACTATGACGCGATCGTCGTCGGCACGCCGACCCGCTTCGGGCGCATCTCGTCGCAGATGGCGGCGTTTCTGGATCAGGCCGGCGGTCTTTGGATGAGCGGCGCATTGAACGGCAAGGTCGGCGGAGCCTTCACGTCGACCGCCAGCCAGCACGGCGGACAGGAGGCGACGCTGTTTTCGATTATCACCAACCTCCTGCACTTCGGCATGACCATCGTCGGCCTGCCGTATAGCCACCAGGGGCAGATGACGCTGGACGAAATTGTCGGCGGCTCTCCGTATGGCGCCACGACCATCGCAGGCGCACAAGGTCAGCGCCAGCCGAGCGCTATCGAGCTTGCCGGTGCTCGCCACCAGGGCGAACTGATCGCCCGGACGGCTAACAAGCTGTTTGGCTGAACGTCATTCAAATTCGCACCGCCTACGCGTGCGTGAGACGGCCAGGCGTTTTCCCGCCTGGCCGACACCGGTCCGGGTATCGAATCGCCGTCGGTATGCTTGTCAGTGAGAAGCTGCCAGCCGGCGCCGGCCTGCATACCGCACGCTGAAACCACGGCGGAATTCACCCGAAACACCACGCTCATCATCTGCAGCGGCGCTCAACTCGGCCGCTCGCACAGGTGACGCGCGCCGCATTGGCGGTGGCTCGAAACAGAGGAGAACATGCTCACACACAGACGTTGGAAATCATTGGACGGGGCGAAACGCGGCTGGCTGCGCGCGAAACATCACTTCGTGGTCAGCGCCGACGGCAATCCCGCGCACGCCGCCCTGGGTCCGCTGATTGTCTGGAACGACGACGAGATCGCGGTCGGCACCGGTTTCCCCCTGCACGGACACCGTGACATGGAGATCATCACCTATGTGCGCCAGGGCCTGCTCGGGCATCGAGATACCTTGGGTTCCGAGGGAGCGATCCACGCAGGCGATGTCCAGGTCATGAGCGCCGGCACGGGCATACGCCACGCCGAGTTCAACAAGGGCGACGTGCCGCTCAAGCTTTACCAGATCTGGCTGCTGCCTCGCGAGGCCGGTGGTGAACCGGCATGGGATACCCGGCCGTTTCCCAAAAGCGACCGGTCAGGGCGTTTCGTCGCTCTCGCCAGCGGGTTCGCCCGCGATGAAGGCGCGCTTCCTATTCGCGCCGATGCGCGTGTGCTTGGCGCAATGCTAAGGGCAGGCGAAAGCGTTCGACACGAGTTGGGTCCGGCATGTCGCGCTTATCTCGTCGTGGCCTCGGGACGCATCGAAGTGAATGGCGAGCCCGTTGGGCCGCTAGACGGCGTGGCGATCACGAAGGTCGCCGCGGTGCAGATCTCCGCCCTCGAAGATTCCGAACTGGTGATGGTGGACGCGGGCTGATCGCTTTTTTTGTTCCCCCTCTACGCGGACCCCGTTCAGACGAGATCGCGGTATTAGCTCACTTTCCCAGTTGTGCGATGAAGGCGCGGGCAGCCGGCCCCGGCGGCGCGTCCTTGCGGTAGACAACCTTCATCGGCATCATGACTTCGCGCGGCAGGCCTTCAATGCGGATCGTCACCAGGGTGCTACTTTCGAGATCCTCCTTGACCATGTGCAGCGGCATATGGCCCCAGCCTAGTCCCGCCTTCAGGAAGGCATGCTTGGCCCCCAGATCTCCGAGCCTCCACGTCGAGGGCGACAGGACCCCGAATTCGCTTCCTTGGGACAGTGCGGTTCGGTCGCTGAGCACAAGTTGCACGTGCTTTTTGATGGCGGCCGCCGAAACGAGGCCGCGGCGTTTCGCAAGCGGATGAGCAGGGCTCACGACGGTAACCAGCTCGAGCTCGCGCAACAGTTCGACCTGGAGTTCGTCCGTCACGATCGGCAGAGTGCCGATCACGCCAATGTTGCAAATCCGGTCGAGTACCAGCTTCATCACACCACCCAGCGCCTCGACATAGAGCCGCAGCGGCGTGTGCGGATAATCCTTCTGGGATTGAGCGGCCGCGCTCGTCAAGCTGTCCATCGGGTACATCACGTCCATCGCCACCGAGAGCTCGGGCTCCAGACCGTCTCGCATCGCGCGCGCTCGCGCCTTGAACCCATCGATCGTGTCAGCCACGGAACGCGCGTCAAGCAGCAGGCTCTTGCCGGCGTCGGTGAGCTGCGGGTAACGGGCCGTGCGGTCGAACAGTTTCACCCCGAGCTGGGCTTCGAGATTCGAGAGGGTTTGACTGACCACCGACTGCGCGCGCCGGAGCTTGCGTCCGGCCGCTGAGAAGCTGCCTTCGTCGACTGCCGCGATGAAGGTCCGAAGCTGGTCCAGTGTCAGGCCGTCAAGCATGTCCATCGCTCCAGACGATAGGTGAAATCTAAAAATATAGGCTTTTAAGATGGAGTGCAAGCTCTTACCTTACGTGTATAGCTTTTTTCTCGAGGCAGAGCCATGAACATCGACACAGCCGTACTCACCCCGATTCAGGAAACAGCGCTTGCGCCGCGCCGGATTGCTTTTCGCACCGGCGGCAGCGCGCACGGCGGCATTACTCGCCTGGCCAGTCCCGGCGATATCGGAGAATTGATCAAGCCTTTCGTGTTCCTCGATCACGCCGTGGTCGTGCCCACCGGTAAACCGATGTTCGGCTTCCACCCGCACTCGGGCATCGCCACGCTCACCACCGTGCTGAGTGGCGGCATCTCCTATGCGGACACGACCGGCAAGAATGGCGAACTTTCAGCCGGCGGCCTCGAATGGATGAAGGCCGGCAACGGTGTCTGGCACGACGGCAATGTATTGCCGGGGGAAACCGTACGCCTCTTTCAACTCTGGGTCGCGCTACCGCCTTCGATGGAGAACTCGCCGCCGGAAAGCCAGTACATCTCGCCGGCCAAGGTCCAGTCGGATGGGCCGGTCCGCGTCATCCTCGGCCGCCACGGGTCCGCGGCGAGCGACATTCGCGCGCCTGAAGGCATCAACTACTTCCATGTTCAACTGAGCGCGGGAGAGACCTGGCGATATGCGCCGCCTGCCGGGCACAACGTCGCGTGGCTGGCGATTGACGAGGGCCGCCTGAACGCGTCCGAGCCGATCGAGGCAGGGCAACTCGCCGTGTTCGAGGAGTCCGACGGCGCGCCCATTGAGTTGCACGCCGAGGAGGCGACGTCGTTCGTCATCGGCTCCGCTATCAAGCATCCGTATCCACTGGTGCTCGGTTACTACTCGGTGCATACGAACGCAGACGCGCTTGCGCTGGGCGAGGCCGAGATACGCCGCGTCGGTCGCGAGCTGGCCGCACAGCGTCGCGTCACAACAGCGCGAAATACTTGATGCGGTAGCTCGTCCGCGAACGCATCATCGTCTTCTGGAAAGGGCAAGCCGCGGCTGGAACGCGGCAAGCTCACAAGCCTTCTTATAGCCGTTGTCTGTCAGGCGATGTTCGGATGCATTGCCTGACGCGTCCATCAGGCAATCCAAAAATTCGCTGCCGCCCGGCTGCGAACCTGCGTTCCTGACCTCCCTGAAAACGACGGAAGACTCTGCCTGCGCGCGGCAGCAGAGCACCGTGAAAACTCGAATCTGTCTGGTCGGACATTTTGTGGTTTTCCCTTATTTTAAAAAATCCGATTCCCGCTTCCTCAAAAACTTGCCAGGCCGCTTATAGCGAATCAGCACCGGGAAGATTGTGTGCACTACCGCGCATACTTGGCGCAGCACGGTGCGTATTGTGGCGTCAGGGAAAAGGACCATTACTGCTAAATCGCGCATTTCCCTCGTTCGAATCCGCTTGCAAAAGCGGTCAAATAAAACTACGTGACGAGACGTGCCCATGAAACACAAAAATCTAGCGTTAGAGGGATTATCCGAACGTAATGATGAATTCGATCCTGGATCGATCATCGATACGTTGATTAATCACCGCGTAATGATCGCCGCGATAACAGCGGCCTTCATTTTGATGGGCGCCTTGTACGCGTTCTGCGCGACGCCGATCTATCGAGCAAGTATCTCGATCAGGGTCGAGGACAATGCGCCGACCGCGCTGCCGGATTCGAAAGATCTGGTGCGCAATGCGTCGTCGTTGTTCCAGGAGAAGTCCTCGGCCGAAGGCGAAATGCAGATCCTGAGGTCGAAAGCCATCGCCATGCAGACGGTGGATTACCTCAAGCTCTATATCGAAGCCGAGCCGAAGCGCCTGCCGGTGCTCGGCGGCCTGATCGCGCGTCACACCGACACACGGATGACGCCCGGACTCTTCGGCTGGGGCGGCTTCGTCTGGGGTGACGAATCGATCAGCGTGGCGACGTTCGAAGTGCCGAGGAAACAGGAAGGCAACGCGTACACCGTCACCGCATTGTCCGGCGGCCAGTACCAGTTGCGCGGACCGGGACTGGAACAGCCGGTCACCGGACGCGTCGGCGTCGATGAGCAATTCGAAAGCAGCCACGGGCCGATCAATCTGCTCGTGAGCAAGATCGACGGCGAGAGCGGGGCCGTGTTCAATCTCACGCGCCACTCGCGTCAGGAGGCCCTCGAACAGCTGCAAAAGGGCCTCCAGATCGACGAGCAAGGCAACAAGTCGAATGTGCTGGGCGTCCTGCTGGAAGGCCGCGACCCGGTTCTCGTGACCAACATCCTCAACGATATCGGCGCGGTGTATGTGCGCCAGAACGTGAACCAGAAGGGTGCCAACGCCGAGAAGTCGCTGAACTACCTCGAGCAGCAGCTGCCGGGGGCGAAGCGCCAGATGGAGCAGGCGGAAGAAGCCTATAACACCTATCGCAACAGCCACGGACTTCTGGATGCGGACGAGGAAAGCCGGCTCATCCTGCGACAGGCCACTGAAGCGGACTCGCGCCTCTACGACCTCAAGCGTCAGCGCCAGGACCTGACCGCTCACTTGACGGCCGAGCACCCGAGCGTGGTGGCGATAGACCAGCAGATCGCCAGCACCAACAAGTACGTCGAGAGTCTCGCGAGCCGCGTCAAGGCCATGCCGACGGCGGAGCAAGGTGCGCTGCGCCTGATGCGGGACATGCGCATGAGCTCCGACATGTACGCGGCGTTGCGTAGCAACATCGACACCCTGCGGCTGGTCAAGGCCGGTCAGTCCGCTTCCGTGCAGTTGCTGGATACGGCGGACGTTCCCGAGCGGCCGGTCAAGCCCGCGAAAGCGCTCGTGCTGCTGATCGCGGCGGTGCTGGGGCTGTTCATCGGTATCGGGCTTGCCTTCCTGCGTGATTTCCTGTTCAAGGGCGTGGCCGATCCGGAAGAGCTGGAGTCCCGCACCGGCCTGAGCGTGTACGCGACGATCCCGGTCAGCGACCAGCAGTTCCAGCTGACGCGGAAAATGTCCACCACGGGCGAAGAGAAGCTGGCTCTGGCTTTCCAATACCCGATGGACCCGGCTGTAGAAGCGCTGCGCACGATGCGCGCGTCGCTGCAATACGCGATGAACGGCGACCGCAACAACGTGGTGATGCTCGCGGGGCCGTTGCCGGGTATCGGCAAGTCGTTCCTGTCAGCCAATCTCGGCACCTTGCTCGCCGCAGGCGGCAAGCGCGTGCTGCTGGTGGACGGTGACCTGCGGCGCGGCCATCTGAATCAGTATTTCGGCTTGCCGCGCGCCGCGGGGCTTGCCGACGTGATCGCCGGCACTGGCTCGCTCGAAGACACCGTGCACAAGGAAGTGCTGCCGAATCTCGATGTCCTGCAGTGCGGCGAGTATCCGCACGACCCGGCTGAACTGTTGTTGAGCAGCAATTTCAGGGCAACCATTCGTGCCGCTTCGGAGCGCTACGACATTGTGCTGCTCGACGCACCCGCCATCCTTGCCGTGTCGGATACGGTGACCATGGCGCCCGTCGCCGACTCGATATTCATGGTCGCGCGTTTCGCCGATACGCGCGCCGGCGAGATCTCGGAATCGGTCAAGCGTCTGGCGCAAACCGGTTCGAAAGTGGAAGGCATTCTGCTGAATGGATTCAAGGTCAGTCGCGGCAATTACGCCCAGTCGCGCCGGTATGGCGGCTACGCATACGACGCCTATTACTCCGATTCGGCAATGAAATAGCGCGCGTAGCCCGTGCAAAGGTTCAGGCCAATTGAATCTTGCACGGGGTTTTAAAAAAGACGCGTATCTATAATAAAGGGGAGCAACAATCATGCATTCGTTAAACGAGCTGAAACTCGCCGTGGTCGGTCTTGGCTATGTCGGATTGCCGCTTGCGGTGGAGTTCAGCAAGCGTCGCCCGGTGGTGGGGTTCGACATCAACGGCGTGCGCATCTCGGCGTTACGTGAAGGACGGGACATCACGCTCGAAGTCAGCGATGAAGAACTGGCCGCGGCCACGGGCATGACCTTCACGTCGGACGTGGAGGAGCTCAAAGCCTGCAACGTGTACATCGCAACCGTTCCGACGCCGATCGACGACTACAAGCGTCCTGATCTCCGGCCCCTGATCGGCGCCAGCGAGACCATCGGCCGCGTGCTGAAAAAGAATGACGTGGTCATCTATGAATCGACCGTCTATCCGGGTGCCACGGAAGAGGAATGCGTGCCGGTTCTCGAGCGGACCTCGGGGCTGAAATTCAACGTGGATTTCTTTGTCGGCTACAGTCCCGAGCGGATCAATCCGGGCGACAAGGCGCACCGCGTGATGGATATCAGAAAGGTCACGTCGGGATCGACGCCGGAGATCGCTGAACTCGTCGATTCGCTGTACCGCGAGATCATCGTCGCAGGCACGCACAAGGCGAGCAGCATTCGCGTCGCCGAGGCGGCCAAGGTCATCGAGAATACGCAGCGCGACGTCAATATCGCGCTGATCAACGAGCTGTCGATCATCTTCAACAAGATGGGCATCGACACGGAATCGGTCCTGCAGGCAGCCGGAACCAAATGGAACTTTCTGCCCTTCAGACCGGGTCTGGTGGGTGGCCATTGCATCGGCGTCGATCCGTATTATCTGACGCACAAGGCGCAGGCCATTGGATACCACCCGGAGATCATCCTCGCCGGCCGGCGCCTGAACGACAGCATGGGCGGTTACGTTGCGTCGCAACTGGTGAAGGCGTTGACCAAGCGGCAGATCGGCGTCGCCGGTGCCCGCGTGCTGATCATGGGTCTGACATTCAAGGAAAATTGTCCGGACCTGCGCAACACCAAGGTCGTCGATATCGTTGCCGAGTTGCGGGAATACGGCGTCGAAGTCGATGTCTACGATCCGTGGGTCTCGAAAGAGGAGGCCCGGCGCGAACACAACCTGGACCCCATCGAGCATCCCGCCGAAGGCGTCTACGACGCGACGATTCTGGCCGTCGCGCACAGCCGGTTCCAGGAATTGGGCGCGCAAGCCATTCGTGTCTTCGGCAAGCCCGGGCATGTACTGTACGACCTGAAGTACCTGCTGCCCGCGGACGCCAGTGATCTGCGTCTCTAGCAGACCCTAAGCACATCGCACGCGAGGCCATCACGACGTGATGGCCTCCTCATCTTATCCGGAGGCATCGATGCCTGATCGCTACGACACAACACGGCAACAACTCGCCGGGCATCCGCAGCAGTGGTTGATTACCGGCGTGGCCGGCTTTATCGGTTCGAATCTGCTGGAGGCGCTGCTCAAGCTCGACCAGACCGTGGTCGGACTCGACAATTTCTCTACCGGCTACCAGCGCAATCTCGACGAAGTACGCTCCGTCGTTTCGCCGGAGCAATGGCAGCGCTTCAGATTCATCGAAGGCGATATCCGGCGTCCGGAAGATTGTGTGAACGCCGTCAATGGCGTCGATCACGTGCTGCATGAGGCGGCGCTGGGTTCGGTTCCGCGTTCGGTGGTTGACCCGATCGCGACCCACGAAGTGAACATCAGCGGCTTCCTCAATATGCTCGTGGCCGCGCGCGACGCGCAAGTGTCGAGCTTCACGTATGCCGCATCGAGCGCGACGTATGGCGACCATCCCGGCTTGCCGAAAGTCGAAGACCAGATCGGGCAGCCGCTTTCGCCGTATGCCGTCACCAAGTACGCCAATGAACTGTACGCATCGGTGTTTGCTCGTGCCTACGGCTTCAAGACGATTGGCCTGCGCTACTTCAATGCGTTTGGTAAGCGCCAGGATCCGGACGGCGCTTACGCCGCGGTCATTCCCAAATGGACGGCCGCGCTCATTGCCGGAGACGACGTCGTGATCAATGGCGACGGCGAAACCAGCCGGGACTTCTGCTTTATCGACAACGTAGTGAAGGCGAACATCCTGGCGGCGACGGCGGACGAGGTGGCACGCAACGAGGTGTATAACGTCGCCGTCGGCGATCGCACAACGTTGATCCAGCTCTACGACGGCTTGCGGTCCGTGCTCGCCGACAACGGTGTCTCCTGCGACAAGCGCCCGGTGTTCGGGCCTTTTCGCGCCGGCGATGTCCGGCATTCACAGGCAAATGTCGACAAGGCGGAGCGGCTGCTCGGCTATGAAAACACGATTCCCTTGGTGGAAGGCTTGTCCAAAGCGATGCCCTGGTACATCGAGTTCGTATCGCAAAGGTGATGTCTTCAGACGCCCGGTCTCACGGGCGTGCTTCGGCATGACGGATGCGCAACGCGTTGATCTTTTTAAGGCAGTAACGTCAATGTCTCAGATCGCAGGTTGGCGAAGCCGTCTGCTGCAGATTCATCCCGATCATTCGCGGATCGCACGCAGTGCGGTCTGGGTTTCCCTGTTCGCGCTCATGGGCAAGTCGGCGGGCGCGCTCAAGGAAATGGCGATCGCGTATCGGTATGGCATCAGCAATGTCGTCGATGCCTATCAGCTCACGCTCACGCTGGTCACCTGGCTGCCGGCTACGTTTGTCGCTGTGCTGAGCGTCGTGCTCGTGCCGGCTCTCGTCGAGCTGCGCGGTAGGCCCAGGCAGGAGCAAGCGAAGTTTCTCGGCGAACTCGACGTGATGGCGATTTTTGTCGGCGTGGTGTTCGCGGTCCTTCTCTATTTCGCCTGGCCGCATGCGCTCGACCTGATGGCGCGCAACCTGTCGGAAGAAACCCGCCTGATGTCGCGCCGGATGATGCTCGGCATGGCGCCGGTCGGCATCGTCATGCTGACGATCTGCGTGTATGCGGCACGGCTCCAGGCACGCGAAAAGCATGTCAACACGCTGCTGGAGTGCGTGCCGGCGGTCGTGTTGCTGGGCTTCGTGCTGGCCTGGCACGATCCGAGCTCCCCCGTGCCGCTGATCTTGGGCAGCACGCTCGGCTTTCTCCTTCAGGCGGTGATATTGGGCGTGCTTTCCGGGCGTGCCGACAACATCCGCGCACGGCTCAGCTTCTCTGTCAGCTCGCCGCAGTGGCCCCACATGTACCGCGCGGTCGGCGTGTTCATGATCGGCCAGTTCATCATGAGTCTGGCTACGCCGCTGGACCAGTATTTCGTGGCGGGCCTCGGCGACGGCAACATCGCGACGCTCGGCTATGCCAGCCGCGTGCTCGGCCTGCTCGTCAGCATGGGCGCCGTGGCGATCAGCCGGGCGACCTTGCCGGTTTTATCGGAGCTGCTGAGTGCAGGAGACAACGCTCGCGCCCGAAGCATCGCGCTAAAGTGGTCGCTATTCATGCTGGCGGTCGGTTGCTTGGTGGCGGTGGTGGCGTGGCTTCTCGCGCCGATGGTGGTGAAGCTGCTGTTTCAGCGCGGCGCCTTTAGCGCTGCGGACACGGTGGCGGTGTCTGGCCTGTTTCGCTGGGGATTGATTCAGATACCGTTTTACTTCTCGGTGCTGGTGCTGGTGCAGCTGCTGGCGAGCGAAGGCCGCTTTAAAGCAATGGCGGGCATCGCGGCCGCGAATTTCGCCGTCAAGGTGGTGGCTAATTACTTCCTGATTCGATGGCTCGGCATCACGGGGGTCGTTCTTGCAACCGGCGTCATGGGCCTCTGTTCGTTCGTCTGCTATCTGTTTTTCACGTTGTCAAACGGCTCATTAAAGAACAAGACGGGTCCGCTATGAAGATTCTGCTGTTCATCCATTCCTTGCATTACGGCGGTGCGGAGCGCGTGGCAATGAACCTGTCGAGCGAATGGGTCGCGCAAGGGCTGGACGTCAGTGTCGTGACGTTGACATCCACCGCAAGCGACTTCTATGCGCTACACGACTCGGTCGAACGCATTACCCTCGACCTCGCGGGGGGCAGTGGCGGTTTGGCGGGCGCGGTATTCGCGAATGTGCGCCGAATGCTGGCTCTGCGCCGCGTGCTCAGACAGGTGAAGCCGGATGTCGTGCTCGGCATCGAGACGCGGCCGTCGATCCTCGCCATCCTGGCCGGCCTCGGCCTGCCCTGCAAGGTGATTGCGACTGAGCACATTCATCCGCCGATGCTCTTCGAAGGAAAGCTCTGGGAGTTCTTGCGCCGCTGGACGTACCGTTTCGCGGACAAGGTCGTCGCGTTGACGCAGAAAAGCAAGCTGTGGTTGCAGGACAACTGCAATTGCAAGGCCGTCACCGTGATTCCGAATTCGATCTCGCTGCCGATTCCTGTCGTGGAGCCTATCGTGCCGCCGCAGCAGGTGGTCGGCGCCGGGCGTCGCGTATTGCTCGCGGCGGGACGCATGGCCGAGCAAAAGGGCTTCGATATTCTGATCGACTCCTTCGGCCGGATCGCGAGCGATTTTCCCGCGTGGGATCTCGTCATTCTCGGAGATGGCCATGACCGGGATGCGCTCGTTGCACAGATAGCCGCGGCGGGATTGAGTAAGCGCGTGCTCCTGCCGGGTCAGGTCGGCAATATGCCTGACTGGTACGAGCGTGCGGACCTATACGTGCTGAGTTCGCGGTTCGAAGGCTTCTCGATGACGATCGTCGAGGCGATGGCGAGCGGTTGCGCGGTGGTGAGCTTCGACTGCGACGCGGGGCCCGGAGACATCATCACGCACGGCCATGACGGCCTGCTGGTTCGTCAAGTCGGCGACCCGCAGGAACTCGCCAATGCCTTATCGACCTTGATGAGCGATGACGAGATGCGGGCACTCATGGCAGCGCGCGCGCGTGCGGTCGTCGAGCGGTTTTCGGTGGCCAGGGTCTTCTCGATGTGGCGTGACGTGTTCACGCAAACCGGCGTGAAACCTTCGGGGATCATCGATCGTCCTTCCGTGCGGGTGACGGAGTGAACCCCACGCTGCTTCCAATCATCAAGCGGGCGGAGACCTGACATTCCATGAATATCGTCTTGTTCATTAGCGCGATGCAGGATGGCGGTGCCGAGAGTGTCGCCGCGACGCTTGTCAATGCCTGGGTCGAGCGGGGCGACTCGGTCACGCTAGTCGCCACGTATTCCGGGCGGAGCACCTGCAACTACCCGGTTTCATCGCGTGTGAAGTTCGTCTATCTGGCTGACCTGGTGACGCGGCGAGGCCGGGGGCCGCTCGCCTTTGTCGAGCGCATGAGTGCGTTGCGCGCGCTCATGCGCGAGAGCCAGGCGGATGTGATCGTGTCGTTTCTGACGAATGTGAATGTCGCGACGATTCTCGCATCGCGAGGACTCGGCATTCCCGTCATCGTGAGCGAGCACACCAATCCTCTGGCCGATCGCCGTTCGTTGTTATGGAGACTGCTGTGCCGGTTTATCTATCCGAAGGCAGATCTCCTGACCCTGCTGACCGACGACGTGGTCGCGCCATTCAGAAAGGTCGTGCCAGGAATGAAGGACATCGCGGTGATGCCCAATCCACTGCCCGATGAACTGTTCGTGCAGCAACGGCAACAAGCGACGGCGCGCAAGCGCGTTATTTCGCTGGGGCGGTTGAACAGGACAAAGCAGTTCGACTTGCTGATTCGCGCCTTTTCACTGCTGGCAGACGAGTGCCCTGATTGGGACTTGTGGATCTGGGGAGAAGGACCTGAGCGCGCCGCGCTGGAGGCTCAGATCGAGCAACTGCACATGGGGGAGCGGATTTTCCTGCCGGGACGGACGCTGACCCCGTGGAGCGAGCTGGCCAAGGGACAGGTCTTTGCGATGTCGTCGAGTCATGAAGGCTTGCCCATGGCGCTGATGGAAGGCATGGCGATTGGACTGCCTGTCGTGTCGTTCGACTGTCCTAGCGGACCGAGGCAGTTGACGCGAAACGGCGAGGACGGACTGCTCATCCCGCCAGGCGACGCGCATTCCATGGCCGCCGCTTTACACCGCCTGATTTCGGACGACCCGCTGCGCGCCGAGCTGGGCAGGAAGGCCGCCAAGTCGGTACGGGAACGCTATTCATTGAAGGCGGTATTGCAGATCTGGGACGAGTTGTTCGAGCGGGTCGGGGCGCGCGGCAGGCCTGTTGAGTCGACGCATTGAATTGAACCGATGGCATCGTTGTGGTCGTGACCTGCCGTATTCACAAAAAGCTCAGAGATTCAGGAGCGGACATGAACGGACGTAAAGTAGTTCTCTTTGCCAACACCGATTGGTATCTCTACAACTTCCGCCTCTCGCTGGCGCAGAAGCTGCGGCAAGACGGTTATGAAGTGGTGTTGCTCTCTCCGCCGGGCGAGTTCGGGCCCAAGCTGCAGGCGCTGGGGTTTAGCTGGCATGCCATGCCGATGAATCGTCGAAGCCTCAATCCGTTGCGCGAACTCGGCGTGCTCGCGTGGCTCGTGCGGTTTCTTCAACGTGAAAAGCCGGACCTCGTCCACGGCTTCACGATCAAGAGCGCGGTGTACGGATCGCTGGCGAGCAAGCTTGCCGGCGTGCCCGCGCGAATCAATGCCGTCGCCGGTATGGGTTACGTCTTCACGAGCCGGGATTTGAAAGCCCGTGTACTGCGGCCTATCGTGCGCCAGTTGATGCGCTCCGCGTTGAATGGCCGGCGCAATGCGCTGATATTGCAGAATCCCGACGACGTCGCGGTTTTCAAACGGGCGAGAATCGTCGATGACCGGTCGATACGGCTCATCAAGGGATCCGGCGTGAACTGTTCGCGGTTCTCCGCCCGGCAGGAGACCGATGAGGAAACTCGGGCTCCATTGCGGGTTGTGCTGGCTGCCCGTTTGTTGTGGGACAAAGGAATCGCCGAGTACGTCGAGGCGGCACGGGCACTGAGAAGTGAAAACCGCTCGGTGAAGTTCCTTCTTGCCGGCTCTCCCGACGACGGCAATCCCGCCTCTGTTTCCCGGGAACTCGTCGAAGGGTGGGTCAACGACGGCCTTCTCACGTGGCTGGGGCATGTCAGCGATATGCCGAAGCTGCTGTCCGAAGTGGACGTCGTCGTGCTTCCGAGCTATCGCGAAGGCTTGCCCAAGACGCTGATCGAGGCGGCCGCGTGCGCGTTGCCGCTGATCACGACCGATGCGCCGGGCTGCCGTGAGGTCGTGAGCTGTTCGGGAGAAGACGGCTTGCTCATTCCCGTGCGCGACAGCGCGGCGCTGGCCGACGCGATCCGCCGCCTGGACGACGACCGGAAGCTCTGCCGCAGACTCGGTCTCGCGGCGCGGGAAAAAGCCCTGAGCGAATTCGACGAATCGATCGTGATCAGCAAGACATTACGGGTCTACAGCGAATTGCTGGACCCCGTGCCTCAAGAAGTCGTCATCGCGGGTCAGCGCGAGCGGCAGATTTGAACCCGGCTGGCGCCTCCGTGCGGATAGCCGTCGGACGCCAGGACAGATTCAAAGAAATATCCTGAAGGAGATTGAGTGGGTATGGTCGCTCCGAAATTCATACTGCGCTTCGATGACGTCACCCCGGAAATGGCCTGGTCGCGATTCGATCCCTTCGATGAGCTTTCCATGGATCAGGACCTGCCGTTGCTCGTCGGTGTCGTGCCGAACTGCCTCGATCAGACGCTGGTTGTCGAGCCGGCGAGAGACGCGTTCTGGGATGCGGTCCGCGGTTGGGTCGATCGCGGCTGGAGCATCGCGCAGCACGGATACACGCATCAGTACGTCACCCAGCACCCCGGGCTGTTGCGTCTTGGCAGCAAATCGGAACTGGCCGGCCTCTCATACGACGAGCAGTTTGCCAAGCTGCAGGCGGGAAAAAAGATACTCCAGGAACAAGGTGTCTGGCAGCCGGTATTCATGGCGCCTTCCCACTCGTTCGATGAAGCGACGCTCCGCGCACTAGCCGATCTGGACTTCAAGTACCTGACGGACGGCAGCGGCGTCTATCCGTACAAATTCGGCGGTCTGACCGCGGTGCCGCAGTTGTTCGCCACGCCGGTGCATTTTGGCTTTGGCGTGTATTCCATCTGCCTGCATGTCAATACGCTAAGCGAGGCCGAGATCGACGGAATCATCGGATTCGTGAAGAAAAACCGCTCGCGGTTCATTTCTTTCGCAGAGGCCGCGAGCGTCGAAGCCCCCGTCCCGGGCATCGCGATGGCGATGCGCTTTTTAACGTCTACTCCGTTGCGTGCCATGCGCCGCATGAGGGGCTGAACTTCTTATGGGGGTGTACGGTGCGAAATAGCCGAAGAGCGGTGAATGCTTTTCTCCTCAGCAGCATGGTGGGTGCGATCACGCGCCCGCTCGCTGCGGTGGCCGACGTCGTGACCAATCAGCGGGCCGCGGCCGACGAGGTCGTCGATCGATGGTTCGGCGTCAGCGCGGACGGCAAGACGAATGACCGTGCCGCGCTTCAAAAGGCAGTCGACAGTTCAGTCGGCAAGACACTGGTCATCACAGGCCCATGCAGGATCGATGCGCAAGGGCTGCACATGCGCAGCAACAGCCGCGTGCGCTTTGCTCCCGGCGCGTCGCTCAAACTGCTTCCTCACGACACTCAAAACTATGAGGTCATCCGTATCTGGGACGTGCGGCATGTGCGGCTGGAAAATCCGCGCGTGGACGGCAGCAAGGAGCTGAACACCGTGACCGGCGGAGAGTGGGGCATGGGCATATCGATCGCGGGAAGCACCGATGTGACGATACTTTCCCCCAACACGACCAACTGTTGGGGCGACGGCATCTATATCGCGAACAGCTTCGGCAACGGCCTGCCTTACTCGAGCGACATCCGGGTGATGAATCACTATGCCTCGGGTTGCCGTCGACAAGGGGTGTCGATCATCAGCGGCAGGAATATTCTGTTCGATCATCCCGTGTGGGAAAACATCGCCGGTACGCTTCCTTCCGCCGGACTCGACATCGAGCCGAACGCCAACACGGACGTTATCGAAAATATCCGGATCGTCAATCCGACGACACGACACTGCCAGTTCGGCATTCTCGTCTATCTGGAGGCACTGCCGGGCAGCCGGGAAAAGTACGTCAGCGTCGTGATCAGTGGACACAAGGATGAAGACAGCAGGGAAGCGGCCTACAGCGTATCCGGATTGGCGACGAAAGGCCGCATCGTGACCGGCTATATCACGAGCAATTCACCGACGTGGATCCGTCCGAGGAGAGACGCCTTTGTGAGCACCGACTACGACCGTGCGGGGCCGAAGATCGATATCACGAATCCCACGATCATCCGGTAGCCGCGTTCAATAGCGTAACGCTTAACGCGTTACGCCTTTCGCACGCAGTAATGTCGCGTACATGTCCCGATACTTCTGCCAGCACACCGTAATAGAAAAGCATTCGACAATCCGTTCGCGTGCCAGCTTGCCGAGTTTCTCGCGCTGCTCCAGACTCAACGTCGCCATCTCTTCCAGCGCATCCGACAAACTGACGGGATCTCGCGGCGGAACGACCAGACCGGTGTCGCCGACGAGCTGGCCGGTATCGCCCACATCCGTGACCACGCACGGAACGCTGCAGGCCATCGCTTCGCCGACGACCGTGGGCAAACCTTCCGTTCGGGATGAGAGGCACAACATGTCGAACGCCGGCATGATTCGATGCAAGTCATTCCGCGCGCCCAGCAAGTGACACACGCGGGTCAAGCCAAGCTCGCTCATCATGCGTGCAAGCGCCTTATTGTTGGCATCGACATCCTTGCCGACCATGACGAAATGGCATTCCGGCACGCGCTGATGAAGCAGGGCGGCCGCGCGCAGGAAGTTATCGTAATCCTTGGCGGGATTGGAGCGTCCGACGATGCCAATCAGTATCGAGCGTGGCGACAAGCCGAGCGAGTTCAGGAGCGTAGCCCTTGCAGTGGCATCCGGCACGAACTTGCGGACATCGAAGCCGTTATGAATCACGCGCATCCTGGAGCGATCGTAACCGTACTCGGCGTGAGTCTTGTACGACGCGTTGGCGCAGCAAATGACCGAGTCCGGCAACTGATTGGAAGTCATTGCGCCGATTCGCGCAAGCGCATTCAGAACGCGCCCGACTTTGGCCGTGGGCACTTCGGTTCGATGGATGCCCCAGACGAGCACGAACCGGTGGCGTTGCCCCCTGAGCCGGAACATCAGCCGCGCCAGCAGTGCCGCCACGCCGCCGAAAATATCCGCGTGATACATCCATGTCTGGACGACATCGGGGTTGGCCTTGACGATCCACCTGGCCAGTCGAATCAGGAGCAGCGGATTCGGAATGCCGGGTCGCATGCCCAGCAGCCTGACTTCCGCGCCGGCGGCGCGCAGACGCTCCGCCATGATATCCAGCGACGACAGGGAAATGATGACGTGCGTGCCGCCGGTGCTGCGCGATTCCGAAACGAGGTTCAGCAGCAGCGTTTCGGCGCCGCCCAAACCGAGGCCCGAGATTATATGGACGATTTTCATTTCGTTCGCACGGTTCGGCATTCGTTGATGTAAACCCGTATCTTTTTCGGTTGGGCAAACAGGCTTCATTTGCAGCAGCACTCAGTTCCGCAAACGCCATTCATGCCTTGCGGACGGCTGCCTTTTCCTGTCGCGTCGTTTAACGGAGTTGATATCCGTAATCACGGTAAGACTGGTGAAAGGCTAAGTGATCGGGCAGCCGCCTTACCGTTCGGCATCGTACACAGACCGGGACAATTGTCCGCGGCCATTGCGGATGCGATTTATTGTTGATACGAATTGACGGACTAACGTTCCGTGGTCGATTCAAAACTTGTGTGCCATTCCGCTCGTAATGTCGAACAAAAGCCTGATAGCGTGCAGGGGCGTAATGCGATGTCAGTTCGAAGGCCATTCAATGGCTCGATAGCATCGTCGATTGCAGAGCCCGGTCCGCTGAACGGCGATTGCCGGGAGCACATTTGAGCGGCATAAAAATCAACACCTCCTCCGGTTTGCGCAGGGCTGGCAAGCCGACGGGCAAGAGGGAGATGAAAGTGGCACAACAACTCAACTCGAAGTTCCAGTTCCAATCAGTCGGCTACCGATGGTTGCGGCCTTCCATGCTGGCATTCCTGGCATTGGCAGTGCTCATCCTGTGCAGGATCGCCTTCGGCGATCGGAGCAAACTGCTCGATCAGGACAATTACGTTGCGTACTTCAGGGATGCCGATCCGCTCTGGATCATGCATCTTTGGTCCACTAGCCATTCGACGGTGCTCTTCATCGTGAAGACGATCACGGATGAGCTCGGCTGGCGGCTCTGGGTACTAGGCATCGATTCACTGGGCTTCTCACCGGATACCGCGGTGCGGCTGACGGTTGTCGTGCTGAACGTGCTCATGGCGCTTGCCCTCAGCCGCACGCGCCGGCCATTTCTCGGCCTGCTGTTGTGGGCGGTGATCCCTACCGGCCTCGCGACGGTCGGGCTATTTCAGATCCGTCAGGGATTTGCTCTGTCGATTGCCATGTACTTCGCGATGTGCCGGCAGCAGCCCATTCGAGGCGCGCTTCTCGCCAGCATCGTTCACACCACGTTCGCGTATCCGGCCTTGTTCCTGATTCTCGCGCACGTTCTCATGAGGCGAAGCAAGGCGCTGGCAATCGTGGGTGTGGTCGGTGCGGCGCTCGCGATGTCGCTGGCGTCAGCCTGGCTTTTCAACACGTTCGGCGGCCGCCGGCTCGAAGAATACACCCAGCAGGAAGAGTTCACGGTGAACTTCCTGATATCGCTCGCCCTGTATCTGATCGTACCGACGCTCGTGCTTATGCTGCGTCGAAAAAATATCGAGAACACGGTGCGCGAAATGGTCGTCCATAAGATCGCGATCATGCATATCGGCCTGCTCATGTTCCTGATCATTTCCTTCTTCGTGTATCCGTTCGGGACCCAGCGCATTGTCTACTATGGGCCGCTGCTGTTGGCGTTCCTGCTGCCGGAGATCCGCCTCAAGAATTCGCTGGTCCTGTGGACCGTCGCTTTTGTCTTAGGTATTTTGACCTACGACGTTATCAAGAACTATCTGCTGGACACGTACAAGTACTTTCTCTGAGCAGGTGTCCAGTAGCCGCGCGGGAGCTCGTCAATGCGAAGCGCGCTTCCTGTGCGAACCGGACACGAGAACGAGCAATGGTCATTTCATATACACGTCCCGATCCGCCGATAACCTGAACCGGTGTATTCGGCAGCACGCCGCATTTACGCTTATTTGTCGGTTCATAAAATGATCGTGTCGGGGTTGTGTTGGGAATGCCACAGAGGAAAGACTCAAAATAAGAGACGGTGTGCATTACTATCCTTGTCCTAAAAAGACGTTCAAGCGACAAGAAAATAAAAATTCCTCCGTTAATATTGGAGACCGAGATGTTAAATCTTGCGCTTGGCTTTGTTGTCTCATTCCTGGTTATCTTTTTTATCGTGCGAAGTTCGGGTCTGCACGGGTCGCTTACGATGGACCACGACTTGCGCGGCATTCAGAAGAACCACGCCTACGCGGTGCCACGAATCGGCGGAATTGGGATTGCATGTGCCGCCACTGTCGTACCGGTCATACAGCCGCTGTGGGCGACCAACCCCGGGACGAGTCAACTGCTGCTCCTGTTGTGCGCCGTGCCGGTGTTCGCGGGCGGCGTGATCGAGGACATGACCAAGCGAGTGAGTCCGCGCGTGCGGCTCCTGTGCGCGCTCGCTTCGGCGCTCGCGGCCTGCCTGCTGATGCACGCGACGCTCACGCGGGTGGACTTGCCGCTCGTCGATCAGTGGCTGCGCATCTTGCCGATCGGGATCGGCTTCACGATGCTCGGCGTCGCCGGGCTGACGAACGCGGTCAATATCATCGATGGCTTTAACGGACTCGCGTCGGTCGTGACGATGCTGATCTTCGCCTCGATCGGCTACGTCGCGCACAGCGTCAACGACTGGCTCATCATGAGCATGGCACTGACGATGATCGGAGCGATCGGCGGCTTCGTGCTGTGGAACTTTCCGGTGCCTTCCGTCTTCCTCGGAGATGGCGGAGCTTATTTCGTCGGGTTCATCATGGCGGAGCTGCTCATCCTCCTGATCGTGCGCAACCCGAGCGTGTCTGCGTGGTACGCCATGGCTGTCGCCATCTATCCGACCTTCGAGACGCTCTTTTCCATCTATCGCCGCAGGATCGTGCGCGGAAGGCCGGCGGGCGCTCCTGACGGACTTCATCTGCATACGCTCGTGTACCGGCGCATCGTGCGAAAGGGTCTCGACGCGGGCAATCTGCGCCAGCGCGCGCTGCGCAATTCATTTACCTCGGTTTATCTGTGGGTGCTGAGCCTCGTCGGCATTGTTCCGGCTACGTTCTTCTGGGACCGCCCGATCGCGCTTGCCGGCGCAACCATCGCATTCATCCTGGTCTACGTTCAGCTCTATGTGGCGATCGTGCGCATCAGGACGCCGCGCTGGCTGATGATCACGCGGCACGCTCCGGTGGTCGCGCCGCGTGGGGCGGAGCGGCCGCGCCACTGAGGTGCGGGCGGCAGGGCGGGGTAGCTCATGCGTGCCGCCCGGGCTGTTGCGAGCGACGTGTTGCGCTGCGATTTGAATTTCTTTAGATGGTCAGTGTGTGAGGACGTACGTTGCGGGAGCGAAACCCGATGCACCATGTGGTTATACAAAGGCACGGGGGAAAGCCTTGTAAACCACGGCGAAGATTCGAGAAAAGGCGGATCTTGCACATAACACTTCACAGTGTGACGAGAAAATAAAATGAACCACGGATTCGAAGCCTCGCTCGTCAAGCGAGTGGTCAATCAACTGGTGACCGGCATCATCAACGGGGATTACGACGGCGACGTGCTTCCTCCGCAGGTGATCCTCTCGAAGAAGCATGGAGTGAGCCGGGCCATCATGCGCGAAGCGATCAGCATCCTCGTTTCGCGCCGGATGCTCGATGTCAGGACCAAGACGGGGACCCGCATCACGCCTGCGAAAGACTGGCTGATCATCGATCATGAAGTTGCCGAGTGGCGGCTGCGCGCCACGCCAGATCCGGAGTATCTGCATGGGCTGATCGAGTTCCGCAAGCTCGTCGACCCCCGCGCGGCTGCGTTCGCGGCCACTCGCGCGAACCGGCATCAGCGCATTGCGATCACCGCCATGTATCAGACGCTCCAGCGTGCGAGTGGGAATTACGTCGCGGAGAAAGCCGCCGAAGACGCATTGCAGGCGGCCATCGTCGATGCGAGCGGCGACGCGTTGCTCAGCCAGATGGGCAGTATCGTCCGGATGGGGCTGAGGGCCATGCAGGCGATCTCCCACGTGCAAGCGCTCGCGTACGATACGCGGGTCGCCGACTACGGGAAAGTCGTGCGTGCGATCGAAGCTGGCGATGCAGGGGGTGCGAAGGCGGCGATGATGCAACTCATCAGCCATAGCGCGGACCAGCTGCTTGGGGAAACGGTTTGAGTTGATTGTGGGGCGCCGCCGTTGCCTGGAGGCGGACGATTTAATTCGGATGCCTATAGAGAAGAAATATGCGCGAAGCAACGGATCGCTTTAGCGCATCACAGCATGCTTTATGAAGTCCACGCGATATTCCAACACTGTTGAGTCGCGATACGGGCTAAACCATCGGAGGGGAATATGTGTGGAATCGTGGCGGGGATCGCGGAACGCAATGTCGTTCCGGTATTGCTCGAAGGCCTGCGGCGGCTGGAATACCGTGGCTATGACTCCTGCGGAGTGGCGGTGCTTCGGGACGGCGCGCCACACCGCGTGCGCAGTCTGACGCGGGTTCGCTCCCTGGATGCCGAGGTCCGCGAGATGGGCCTCGAAGGCGCGACGGGAATCGCGCACACGCGTTGGGCCACGCACGGTGCGCCGGCGACCCAGAACGCGCATCCCATCTTCTCGAAGAACGAGGTCGCGATCGTTCACAACGGCATCATCGAGAACTTCGAGGCGCTGAAAATCAAACTGAGCCGCGCGGGCTATGAATTCGCGAGCCAGACGGACACAGAGGTGATCGCTCACCTGATTCACAGTTGCTACCAGGGCGATCTGGCGGATGCGGTGCGTCGCGCGGTAAGCGAACTGCGCGGCGCCTATGCAATCGCCGTCTTCTGCAAAGCCGAACCGGAACGCGTGGTGGGCGCGCGATATGGCTCGCCGCTCGTGATCGGGATAAACGGCAAGGAATCGTTTCTTGCGTCGGACCCGCTTGCGCTGTCCGATGTCACCGACCGGTTCGTGTTCCTGCAGGACGGCGACATCGCCGACCTCTCCCGCAGCGGCACTCGCATCATGAACCGCGACGGCGAGCCGGTCGTGCGCGAGGCGCGCACGTTGCGCCACCCGCCCACCGAGGCAGCGCTCGGGCCGTACCGTCACTTCATGCAAAAGGAAATTTTCGAGCAGCCGCTCGCTGTGTCGAAAACGTTCCCCCGCAACAGCGCGTTCGACGCCACGCTCTTCGGCGCAACCGATCCGAATGCGTTCGCGCAGATCGACCGCATCCTGCTGCTCGGCTGCGGCACGAGTCACTATTCCGCGATGACCGCCAAGGCGTGGTTCGAATCGATCGCGAAGATTCCGACCCAGGTCGAGATATCCAGTGAATACCGATACGGCGAGACGATCGCGGGCAAGAACACGCTCGTGGTGCCCGTTTCGCAATCGGGCGAAACCGCCGACACACTGGGTGCGCTGATCCATGCGCAATCGCTGGGTCAGGAACACACGCTCGCCATCTGCAACGTGGCGACGAGCGCGATCGTGCGACAGTCGCGCTGGTCGTTCATTACGCAAGCCGGGCCCGAGATCGGCGTCGCATCGACCAAGGCCTTTACCACGCAACTCGTGGCGCTGTTCGTTCTCGCGGTGACGCTCGGCCGCTCACGCGGATACGTTGACGACCAGCAGGAAGCGAACTATCGGTCGCAGCTCTCGGGCCTCTCCACGGCGCTGCAGGGCGTGCTTGCGCGCGAACCGCAGATCATCGCGTGGGCGCACGAGATCGCGCGCACGGACAGCGCGATCTTCCTCGGCCGCGGGGCGCACTTCCCAATCGCGCTGGAAGGCGCGTTAAAGCTCAAGGAGATTTCGTACATTCACGCCGAGGGCTATCCCGCCGGCGAACTGAAGCACGGACCGCTTGCGCTCGTGACCGATGCGATGCCGGTCGTCGTGACCGCGCCGAACGACGGCTTGCTGGAGAAACTCAAGTCGAACATTCAGGAGGTTCGTGCGCGCAGAGGCCAGGTGTACGTCTTCGCCGATGCCGATGCGAATCTGTCAAACGAGGAAGGGCTGCGCGTCATCCAGATGCCCGAGTACTACGGGGCGTTGTCGCCGATCCTGCACGTGCTGCCTCTGCAATTGCTCGCGTATCACACGGCGTGTACGCGAGGGACCGACGTCGACAAGCCGCGCAACCTCGCGAAATCGGTGACGGTGGAATGACGCGCGGGGCACATGCATATTGATCTACGAAGACAATCAGCGATGAACAAGATAAAGGTCGGGGTTCTCGTCGACGACATTGCGTTGCCGGCCTGGGTGAATCACATGCTGGGGCAGATTGCCACGGAGGAGGGCATGGAGGTCGCCCTTGTCGTCAAATATGCGTATAAACAGCGGCCGGAAAAGAAGATCGCTGCGCAGGCCGCTCCGTGGCTGTTGTCGCTGTGGATGGCGCTCGACAAGCGGCTCGTCAAGGTTGGACATGACGCGTTCAGGACCGAGCCGCTGGTCTCGACGCTGCCGGGAATCCCGACCTTGAATGTCGAGGTGGAGAGCAGGGAATGCGGGGATCACTTAGATGCTCGCGACCTCGCGAACATCGCCGCCTATGGCATCACCGTATTCTTGCGGCTGGGCTCGCTGCGCCCTTGCGGCGAGATCTTCGATACGGCTTCTTGCGGCATCTGGTCGTATCGGCATGGTGATGAGGTTGTCGAACGTGATGGACCCGTCGGCGTGTGGGACATTCTTCTCGACCGCGCAACGACGGCGTCCGCCTTGCAGTTTCAGACCCGCGCGGGCGAGCGCCCGCACACGCTGCAAAGATCCTGGTCGATGACCTACCCGGTGTCGATTCACAGGAATCGCAGCCACTGCTACTGGAAGACGCTTTCGTTCGCGCCGAGAAGGTTGCGCGAGCTTAGGCAGATCGGCGAGGAAAACTTCAGGCTGAAATACACGAAGGCTGATACGCCGCCGGCGTTCTATTCCGGAGAGAAAATCGCCGAGCCGACCAGCGGATCCTATGGCAAGTTCATCGGCCAGTTGTTGGCGCGCACCGTTGCAAAGAAGGCAAGCGGACTGCGCAAGTTCGAACAGTGGATGCTGCTGTATCACTTCGGCGAGAACGGTCATCTCCCTGACCGTCTTTTCGAATTCAAGCAACTGGTGCCTCCCAAGGACCGTTTCTGGGCGGACCCGTTTGTCGTCGAAAGACATGGCGAGTATGCGGTGTTCCTCGAAGAACTTGAATACTCGAAGAACAGGGGTCATCTTTCGGTTATCCGTTTCGATGCAAACGATCAACCGATCTTGCCTCCTGTGAAGATTCTGGAGCGGCCGTATCACCTGTCTTATCCTTTCATGCTGGAGGAGGACGGTGAGCTCCACATGATTCCGGAGACGAACGAGAGCAAGGCCATCGAGATCTACCGGTGCACGCGGTTCCCGGATCAATGGGAACACGTCATGAACCTGATGGACGACGTCATGGCCGTCGACACCACGATCTGGCGTCACGACGGCAAATATTGGCTGTTCGCCTGCATGCGGGAAAACGAGCACGCACCGCTGTCCGATGAGTTGTTTCTGTTCTGGTCCGATTCGCTGTTGACGCAGGACTGGCATCCTCATCCGTGCAACCCGATCGTGTCGGATATCAGAACTGCCCGCCCCGCAGGGAACATTTTCGAGCACCAGGGGCAGTGGTATCGACCCGCGCAGGATTGCAGCGGTAAGTACGGGCGCGCATTGTCGTTTCAGCGTATCGACGTAATCGACGAGACGACCTACAAGGAGACGCCGGCCAGCCGGATAGAAGCCAACTGGGACGCAAGCATAGATCGCGTGCATACGTTCAACCGGGCGGGGAGATTGACTCTTATCGACGGGATGAAAACGCGCGGTAAATTGTGACTCACCGCGGCATAAATCCCTTAGCGATACTGCATCTCGGCAGACTGCACAACGCCTTGGCGATGGCGAGTCATCAAGCAGAGTCGTAGACGGCACTCGGTGAATCCAGCATGCGGGGCTATTGAAGCAAACAGCCCCGCGTGACGCCGGGGCTGTCAGAATTCACATCCTTCCCTATCACGGCGTTCTCTTTCGTCCGGACGGCCCATGAATCTCGGGCGAGTCTGCGTGAGCGCTATCGGCATCGTCGCGAGTAACCGGACGCCGTGCTTGAGCCTTCCTCTTCCCGCTTGCGAGCGGCCTTTCGTATTCCTCTCGCTCCCGTATTGCGCCGTTGTGAACCAGCGCGCAAAGGAAGAGTACGACGAAGAGCCATACTGAAACTATTAGAATAATTGTGGTTAATGTGGTCATGGCGAGCCTGATTTATTGGAATCGATTGATGGGCGCGAACGACTGTGGAGCGTTCAATCCAGGCGATTCAACCTGGTGCCGTATATTTACCGATCGCCATTTTGGTCCCCCTTCTTTTAATGTATTTGATGGCGATGTTGGAGCTAAAGGCACGCCTCTTCTGCGGCGCTGCGCACACTCAAATCAAACTGCGCAGGAATACGCGGACAATAAGCAACCCGGCTAATGGGCAGTGATCCAGGCGCGATGAACGCCGCCGTGGTCATATTCCCAGCCATGGGATTCTTGCTGCGGCTTAACGGACGCGGGCAGGTGAGGTACAGTGCAGAACTCGTCGTCCTCCCTGAGCCGCTCCAGGCGCTTTTGCCTGCCAGCCGCTCAGGGGGGGCGGCGCGGGTATCGCGTGTCTTGCTAACAACTTAATGGAGCTTTATAGGAAAGGCAGGGTTGAGCTAGCTAATCGGGTGTGGCACCCGGATGTGCCAACAACGTCCGCATGCGCAATGACATGTGATTAGATTGCAAACCCTGGGATTGGTAAAGCCTGCATCGATCCGCGCTTGCCCTTGACTCACGGAGGTCATATGACTCTTTTGGGCATCATCGGGACGGTTGTTTTCGTCGCGGTTGTCGTGCTCTCGTTGCTGGCGGTGGTGGACGTCCTGTTTTCTACGTCCGACAAAAAGAAGATGTCAAAGAACAATGCTGGAGCACGAAAGCCGAACGGACGTCGAAGATGGTTGCGTAAATGAGTTTGCCTGCACAACCGTCAGACGGCCTTCGGCTCGCATGTTGCGGTGAAGTCGTTCTCGCGGAACGCGATCCTCTGACCGCACGCTTACGGCGCCTGAATGGGCGACCCGGCCGTCAGAGCATCCAGATCTAACGCGTTGGCGATTGCTTGCAAGCCCGCTTCGTTTGGATGGAGGTTATCGCCGCTGTTATAGGCCGGCAGTAAAACAGCGGGATTGGCGGGGTCGCTGACTGCCTTCGCCTGATCGAGTACCGCATCGCAGCCGCTAGTCGAACTCAGGATAAATGCGTTCACTTCCTGACGCGCAGCTTCGATGCTGTCCGTCGCGCCAAACGGCGTCAGCGTGGAGCAAATTGCCTTGATGTCGGCGCGATGCGCCCGCTCGACGAGCTGTCGCAATGCGCTGATCAACTGGGGAGCCGTGGAAGGTCTGTCGGTATTCAGATTATTGATTGCATCGTCCGAGATGACCACCCATTTCGCTCCCGGTTGCTGGAGCACGTCGCGACCGAAGCGTCTGAGACCAGCCTGGCCGGCGCTATTCGTGAAGAAGTTATTGCCGCTGATGCCCTGGTTGAGCACGCCCACCGTCATTCCGGCCTGTTGCAGCCGTATCGCGAGGCGATTGGGCCAGCGCCGGTTGCCATTGACACTCGATATGAGGCCGTCGGTTATGGAGGCGCCAAACGTGACGATCGCGCCCGTCGCCGCCTCGTTCTGCACGTCGAGATTCGTCAAGAAATAGTAGGACTGGCCGCCTGGGGAGATTGTGGTCCCGCCGGTAAAGGCCGGGTCGGCGCCCACGTCTCCAGCGGCAATATACAGGTCTTGCAGGCCATCGACGTGGCCCGTCGAACGCGGCGGGGTCCGCACGGGGAGATAGAGGCTGATGGCGACATCGGCAAGCGGAGGGACCTCGAACGCGATCGGGTCGCTCACGACCGAAGCGCCCACGGGAATCGTGACGTTCCGCTGGCCGCCGAACGTGACGGCGCGGTCGCTGCCGGCCACTGTTTTTTGACCTTGCGCGCGCCGCGCGATCTGAGCTTCGCCGATTACCAGGGGCTCGGAGCCGAATAGATTCGACAGATGGATTCGCGCGGATGTTCCGCCGATGCTGGTGCGCACGATCTGCCGCAACGTCTGATTATTGAAGCCGTCATCGTCCGTGATGGATGGCGAAACTGACCACGTGCCTATCCAGGGTGCGGACGTCCCGATCCCTTGCGCACGATAGCGGGTTGCATCAGGCAGCGCGATGGAGATGACCACGACCGCTTTTAGAAGCGCTGGAATCCATCGTTTCACATTCTTCCCCTCGTGGACGGCCGAAGAGGGGCCACGAAGCCGGCCGCGTGGCGAAGAACGGATATTGCAATCTCGTTTGCAAACGCACCGCCCAATGTTCTTATCGTGCAGCGCATGAGCCTGATCCTCTTTCCAGTTTGATCGTTTCCGGTCGATTGGAGCGTTCTTTGCGCGCGCGTTCGGTACGCTAGATAACACAGCGCAAAGCGGCGCGAGAATTAGATTCATCTGCTCGCAACAAATCGGTATTTAAAGCATCGTGCCGCGAGACGTTCTTTGCGACGCATGTAATTTTGTGTGAGGTCGCACATAGCATCGTTGCCTCGCGCAGTAATCTGTTTGCGAGGGGACGGTGCTCATGGTCAAGCACAAGGCATTGTCGGAATGCGACTGGTCGCCGGCGCCTGCCGGCAGACAGATAAATACTTATAAAGCTTTGTTCCAATACGGGTGCGCGGATGAATCACGAGAGGGTCGTCGGGGCGAGCATACGCATGTATGCGCGCGAACCCCTATTTCAGAACTTGCCGGAGCGCGTCGCTCAATCGCGCATGTCACGCTTCACTGCGGCGCTGGAGAACTTCACCGGCGAGCGTTTCGCGGACTATCCAGAACTGCATGCCTATTCGACGCGCGAATTCCGCCGCTTCTGGCAGTGCTTTCTGCAGTGGACCGGAGGAATGGAATGGGGCGGTAGCATGGAGACGGCCTGCATCGGCGACGAATGCGAGACCGCGCTTTTCTTTCCGCATGTCGAACTGAATTACGCCCAAAGCGTCCTTGGGCGAAGGATCGCGCCGGACGACTCGCCGGCACTCACCGCGCGTTATGCCGATGGCCGCCGCGAAACGATGACGCGCGGCGATCTGCGCGACCGGGTCGCGCGCCTTGCCTATTCGCTCAGCGAACTCGGTTTGCGTCCGGGCGACCGCGTCGTCGCCATGATGCGAAATGACGCGGAAGCCATCATCACGGCGCTCGCGGTGACGGCGGTTGGCGCGACGCTATCCACCGCGGCGCCTGAGACTGGCGTGCAGGCGATCCTCGACCGCTTCGAGCCGCTCGAGCCACGCATGCTGTTTGCGCACACGACGCAGCGCTCATTCGATACGGCTGGCTCGATCGCCGCGCACGTCGCCGCGGTGGCCGCGGCATTGCCGACGCTCACCCACGTCATCTGTCTGGATGAAACGCCGCTGCCGAGCACGGTCAGCCAGCCTCAGCACTCGCTGCGCGATCTCATCGTTCACGGTGACGCAGCACGGTTCGAATGGCGGCATTTTCCGTTCAATCATCCGCTTTTCATCATGTTCTCATCGGGCACGACGGGAAAGCCCAAGTGCATCGTGCACGGCGCCGGCGGCACATTGCTCGAACATCTGAAAGAGCATCAGTTGCACAGCGACCTGGGTCCGGGCGACAAGCTGTACTTTCACACGAGTTGCTCGTGGATGATGTGGAACTGGCAGTTGTCGGTGCTGGCCTCGGGCGCCGAGATCGTCACGTACGACGGACCGGTTACGGAAGTCGACACACTCTGGCGGCTGGTCGCCGATGAACGCGTGACCGTGTTCGGCACGAGTCCCGCCTATCTGAAGATGTGCGAGGACTCGGGCCTGAAACCTGGCGAGCAGTTCGGGCTGGATGCGCTGCGCGCGATGATGTCGACGGGCGCCGTGCTCTACGACTCGCAGTTCGAATGGGTGCGCTCCTACGTCAAGCCGCTGCAGCTTCAGTCGATTTCAGGAGGCACCGATATCATCGGCTGCTTCGTGCTCGGCAACCCGAATCTGCCGGTTTATGCAGGCGAAGCACAGTGCAGGAGTCTCGGCCTCGATGTGCAGGCGTGGAACGAGGGCGCACTCACCTCCATGACCGGCGAACTGGTGTGCGTCAATCCGTTTCCGTCGCGCCCGCTTGGCTTCTTCGGCGACGCGGACGGCGCCCGCTTTCACTCCGCCTATTTCAAGGCGAACCCGGGCGTGTGGACGCACGGCGACATCATCGAGTTTTCGGCGCAGGGATCGGCGCGCCTGCACGGACGCAGCGACGGCGTGCTGAATGTGCGCGGCATCAACGTGAGCCCCGGTGAGATCTACCGCATTGTCAGCAGTATTGGCGAGATCAATCAGTCGATGGTCGTCGCGCAGACTGCCCATGACGCGAGCGGATCAGGCCAGCGCGTCGTGCTGCTGCTCGTGTTGCGCAGGGGCGCGAAGATGAGCGCGGCACTCGCTTCGCGCGTGCGGCGTGAGTTGATGCTGCAGGGTTCGGCGGCGCTCGTGCCGGACGTGATCGCCGAAGTCGAAGCGCTGCCCGTCACGCATAACGGCAAGGCATCGGAGGCGGCCGCGCGCGATGCGGTGAACGGGCTTCCGGTGCGCAACCTGTCGTCGCTGGCGAACCCCGGATGCGTCGAGAATATCAGCGCGCATCCCGCGCTTGCCCGCACACGTCGCGAGTTGCCGGAACCCGGCGAATCGGCCGAGCAGGTGGAAGTCTATCTATGCGCGCTCTGGGAGCAGCTTTTCAGCTTCTCGCCGGTCGGTCTCGACGACAACTTCTTTGAACTCGGCGGCCATTCGCTGCTCGGCGCGCAGATGCTCGCCGAAATAAGGCTGGCAACCGGCCGAACCCTGCCGCTTGCGACGCTCATCATCGCGCCGACCATTGCGCGGCTCGCGGCCGTCATCGCGGGAGAAAGCGTGCAGGGCGCGCATCCCAACGTCGTGCCGATGCGTGCGGGGCGCGGGCGGCCTGTCTTCATGCTTCATAGCATCACAGGCTCGGTGATGGAGTGCCTGACGCTGGCCGGCACGCTGGAAAGCGAGCGGCCTGTGTACGGCTTGCAGGCGCGCGGGCTCGATGGCGACCAGGAGCCGCAGCGGCGCGTCGAGGAGATGGCGAGCGTCTATGTCGAGCAGATGCGTGCGGTGCAGCCGAGCGGTCCGTATGCGCTGGTCGGCTATTCGTTTGGCGGGCTAGTCGCGTTCGAGATAGCGCAGCAGCTCGTCGCGGAGGGCGAGAAGATCGAGTTGCTGTGTCTGCTCGATACCTACGTGGATGAACGCTATTTGCCGTTGCATGCGTGGTTCGGTTTCCAGTGCGAGGTCATGGCGAAGCGCGTGCGAGCGTTCCGCGCGCTTTCCGCAAGCGGTCGCCTTGCCTACCTGAAGGACAGGGTGTCCGGAGCCGCCGACCGGATTCGCATGCGGCTCGGCAAGATGGCTTCCAGGCCGGCAGCCGATACGCAGGGCCTGCCGCCGGTACTGCGGCAGGTGCGCGAGTCGATGCGCGTCGCGATGGCGACGTACCGTCCGCGCCGCTATCTCGGCAGCCCGATTGTCTACGTGCGCGCGTCCGTCAGGGAAGGCGGGCAGGGCGATCCACTGCCGGCCTGGCAGCGCGTCGCGAAGAATGGTCTGCTGGTGAAGAACATCGACGGCGCGCATACCGATCTCGTCGTCGAGCCGAACCTCGCAACGGTGGCGGATACGCTCGCGCGAAGGTTGGCCGGCGCGTAACGAGCCGGGACATGGTTCAATGTCATGTTGGTGTCAATCACCAGGGCCTGGCGGAAAGGCCGGGCTGCGCGTGAATCGCCGTAAAAGCAAACGGGGCGCACCTTTCGTTTCCCGACATGCCGGGTCATGCTTTCGTATCAGAATCGCGCCGGACGAGCAGGGCCGCAAACATGAAGAGACTCTTCGTTTGCTGTGACGGCACATGGAACTCGGAGAGCGACGAGTTTCAGGGAGTGCCCGTACCAACCAATGTCGTGCGTTTTTTCAACGCATTGCGTGAGCGCGGCGACGATGGCGTCGAGCAGCTCCGGTACTATCACGTCGGCATTGGCGCTAACGAAGGCCGGGTGCGTCGCCTCGTGGATGGCGCGCTAGGACTAGGCCTCTCCCGCGACATTCGAACCGCGTACAAGTGGCTGTCCGATCACTACGAAGGAGGTTCCGAAATCTTTGTCATCGGCTTCTCGCGTGGCGCGTTCACGGCTCGAAGCCTGGTCGGCATGCTTCACCACTGTGGACTTCCTCGCGAGGCAAGCTGGACGCTGGTGACGCAAGCATGGAACCTCTACCGGCTCGACCCGAAAATACCGGAAAGCGTCAGCCGGCAGGAACGGTTTCGCATCGAGCATGGCAAACCTCCGCCCATTCGTTTCCTGGGGGTGTGGGAGACGGTGGGCGCGCTCGGCATCCCGGAAATTGTGGACATATTCGGCTTCGGCAGAAAGCGCTATGAATTTCATGACACGAGGCTCCCGCCGGAAGTTGAACGCGCGGTACATGCCCTCGCAATCGATGAGCAGCGGAACAACTTCTCTCCAACGTTGTGGATGGACTCGGATGGTTGCGACCTGGCACGCGTGACGCAAGTGTGGTTTCCTGGCGTGCATGCTGACGTTGGGGGTGGCTACAAAGAGACCGGCCTTTCCGATGCCACGCTCAAATGGATGATCTCGGAGGCCGCGCAGTGCGGCGCGGTGTTTGAGCCCGACATGTTGAAGCAGTTAGCCCATGCGGACCAGTTGTCGCCATCGGCAATACATGGCGTGCTTCACAATTCGCTCACCGGCTTTTACAGGAGAATCGGCTTTCGCCCTCGATCCTTTCCGTATCTGGCGAAGGGTTCACGAAGATGTTCTGAATCGATATCGGATCTGACATTGAAACGGCAGGCTAGTCCGCCAATCTTTCAGGCTCCCTATCGACCGAACATAGACCCTGCGTCGGCGGTTCAGGTGCGGGTTTTCGCCAGTTCGTTGTGGAATTGGACAGGTATTTTCATGAAGGAAGGGACGAGCTACCGGTTCAAGGTGCCTGAAGGGCAAGCGTGGCTGAATGGGGACACTCCATCCGGCGCGCAAGGAACGCCGGGTAACTGGATGCAACACCTGTTTGCGTGGGCGAGGCGGGTCGGGGAAGCGAACTGGTTCGAACTCTGCGGTGCAATCTCACATCCAGGACAACCGGGCAGGACAGGCGTGCCGCCTGAACCCTTCTACTTCAGGATTGGTAGGGAAGTGGAGATTAAGGCTCCCTACTCGGGGTACCTGTATTGCTTCGCCAACGATGCCAGTTGGGCCTACTGGAATAATCAAGGAAGTCTGCGGGTTGAAATAACCGAATCAGGCGGCATGCCGGCTAGGCATGCAGCGGCTGACGACCTGACTGCACCCGCAACAGCGCCCGGAGGTTCCGGAGCGGGTCAACCATCGTGACGCGTCAGGCATTGAAATAAATCAGTGACCTGGCCCTTGCCCACCGCGGCGGCCGATGAAACCTTCGGCGGCGTTACCTATCATAGCGGCGGTGGGCCATCTGCCATATGAGGTAACCGTCCCATTCACTGTCGCGCCCGCGCAGTCACGGCGCTGCCGTCCGCATGTTTTTCACACGCTAGCGAAAGCGAACTATTCTTAAAGGATCTCGCGAAGTAGTTTCCTGTTTGCTTTCAGCGGAGGTGCGTCATGTCTATCTCAGCCACGCTCCAGGACTGCCTGCGCAGCAAGGGCTCGCAGTACGAAATCGTGCATCATCCATACAGCCATTCCAGCGTCGAAACCGCGGCGGCAGCGCATATTCCCGGCGATCGCCTCGCCAAGACCGTGCTTTTTGAAGACGAACATGGCTATGTGGCCACCGTGCTGCCATCGACCTACGCCGTGCGGCTCTCCGAGCTATGGGCAAAGACCGGACGCCATCTCGTGCTCGCCAAAGAGACCGATCTGCGGGAGTTGTTCAAGGATTGCGACGCGGGAGCGCTCCCGCCGGTCTGTACGGCCTATGGCATGCAAACCTATCTCGACGAGAGCCTCGCCTTGCAGCCGGACGTTTATTTCGAGGCCGGCGATCATGAAGAGCTGATCCATATGGACACGGATCAATTCCTGGATCTGATGGACCGAGCCGAGCGGGCACGCTTCGCCCGTCGCATGCAGGGTATGCCGATGTGACCGGCCCGGTTTGCGCAGCGCGGCCTAAAGCGCGCTGCGTCCCCAACCTTTGCGCGAGGCGGATCATGCAACGCAGCGATACGGTCCTGAAGCAGGTGGTGGCAGCCTTCGAACGCGAATCACACCTGAAGCTTCACAATCATCCCATTCATATGAGTTTCGACGACGATGCCTTGACCGTGGCAGGCGAGGTGCCGGATGTCGCATCCAAGAAGCGCCTTCTTCAGTTGACCCGGCTACACAGCGAGGGCAAACGCGTGGTCGACCAGTTGCGTGTCACCGCCAACCCGCCGGTCGCGGATGGCGAATTGCGCACACGTATCTGCGAGCGGCTGGCTCAGGCGGTGGATTTCCGCAACTGTGTGATCTGTGCACGGGTGAAGGGCGAGCTCGAAGTGCTGCGCGGCACCATGGACGAAGCGGGCAACGACGGCAGCGGCGTCATCGAGATAACGGTCAAGGACGGTGTGGTGACCTTGACGGGGCAAGTGATCAGCCTGTCTCACAGGCGCCTGGCGAGTGTGACTGCCTGGTGGGTCGGCGGCTGCCGCGACGTGGTGAACCTGCTGGAGTTGGTGCCCGCCGAAGCGGACGGCGACGATGAAATGTCCGACGTCCTGCACCTGGTGCTCGAAACCGATCCGCGCGTGCGCGCCGCGCAGATCACCATCAACGTGGAAAACCACAGGATCACGCTAGCAGGTTGGGTGGCGACCGAAGCCGAAAGCCGGCAAGCGGAACAGGACGCCTGGTGCATGGATGCGATCGGGGGCGTCGTCAATCGTATCCAGGTGCGTGCGTCGATCTGACTGTAGGCCTAGGGGAACGAGTGCGTTCAAGGGCCGTTCGTTGCGACGCTCCGTCAGATGATCAGACCTTCGGGTCGAGTGCACCGGCAGCGAGACGGAAGGGGCGCACTGGGCGCGGGATTTCGGAACGCATGGAACCTTGTGGCGGCGACGCTGGCCGGCATGGTGGGCGACCCGCGAGTACTTTCCCTATAGGCTGCCAAACCTCTTGACATCGTGAATTTGACTTCATAAATTCTCTCCCACTGAACTGTCAGTTTTTGGCAGTTCCACGGCAACGATGCCGTGCCACATTTGGAAGGCTATGTAGCCCCCGAACTCGCGTCCAACGCAGGTTCGGGGGCTTTTTGCTTTTGGGAGACAAAATGGTGACATTGCAGTACAACTCCGCGGAACGTGGCCTCGAGGGCCTTGTCATTGCATGCGTTCAGATGGAGCCTCATGTCGGCAGAAAGCGCGAGAACGTGGCGCAATGCATCCGGCACATCGAAGCCGCTGTGGATCACGGTGCGTCCCTGGTGGTGTTGCCGGAGCTGGCCAATACCGGCTACGTGTTCACAGATCGCGCCGAGGCGTTCGCGCTGGCCGAACCGTTGCCGCAAGGGGAAACCGCGCAACTGCTTGCTGAAACGGCGCGCCGTCTTGGTGTCCATATCGTCAGCGGTATCGCCGAACGGGCTGGCAACCAACTCTACAACTCAGCAATCCTGACCGGCCCCGCGGGTCACGTCGGCGTCTATCGTAAGCTGCATCTGTGGAATAACGAACATCTCTTCTTCGAGCCGGGTAACCGTGGCGTTCCAGTATTCGATACGCCGCTGGGACGAATCGCCATCGCAATCTGCTACGACGGGTGGTTTCCCGAAACATACCGGCTTGCCGCGATGCAGGATGCGGACATCGTTTGCGTGCCGACCAACTGGGTGCCGATGCCCGCGCAACCGGACGATCGTCCCGCCATGGCCACGACGCTCACCATGGCGGCTGCGCACAGCAACGGCGTGGCAATCGCATGCGCAAACCGCATCGGCACAGAGCGCGGTCAGCCGTTCATCGGCCAGAGCCTGATCGTGGGCGGTAACGGATGGCCTGTCGCGGGCCCGGCCAGTGTCGATCGCGAAGAAATCCTGTACGCCTCAATCGATCTGGAGCGCACCCGTTCGGAACGCACGCTGAACACCTTCAATCACGTGCTGCACGACCGGCGCGCGGACGTGTACGACCCGATGCTGGGCACCGGCTGGCCTGCGTCGCGTTCATGACGCATCCCATCGCACCTGTATGAAGCACAAACATTTCATTCGACCACTGTGAGGAAAAAATCCATGCTTCCGTTCAACAAACCCATCCTTGTCGGCGCAGTCGTGGCGCTCGCCACGGCCTGCACCTGCATCAGCGCACTCGCCGCCGATCCGATCAGAATCGGTGTAGCAGTGGGACTGTCCGGCGCAAATAGTGTGGTTGCGCCGGCCGTCGTGCAGTCGTCGCAACTCGCCGTCGACGAAATCAACGCATCGGGTGGGATCATGGGCCGCCAGGTGCAGCTCGACATCACCGACGACGCATCCGGTGCAGTCGGCGCGCAGAAGGCGTACGACACGCTGGTGTTCCAGAAGAACGTCGACGCGATCATTTCCATGGAAACGAGCGCCGCGCGTAACGCGGCGCTGCCAATCGTGGCGCGCGGCAAGAAGCCTTTGGTGTACACGTCGTTTTATGAGGGCCGTTCGTGCAGTCCGTGGATGTACGTGAACGGCTGGGTGCCTGAGCAGCAGGTCGCGCCGGTGGTCGATTATTTCGCGAAAAGCAAGGGCGCCAAGACCTTCTATCTGGTCGGCAACGACTACGTTTTTGGCCGCGGCATGCTTGGATTCACCAGAAAATATATCGAGGAGCACGGCGGCAAGGTAGTCGGCGAGGAGTACTTGCCGATCGACGGCACCGACTGGACGCCGATCCTTTCCAAGATCCGTGCGGCTCACCCTGATGCGCTGATCAGCGCGACGGCCGGCGGCGCACCCAACGTGTCGCTTGCCAAACAGCTGAAGGGTTCCGGCATGACGCTGCCTTATGGCAACCTGGCGATCGACGAAGGCACCGCGAAGAGCATGGGCGACGTCGCCGCCGGTATGTACATGTCGGGCTCCTACCTGACGGGCATCGATACGCCGGGCAACAAAAAATTTCTCGCTGCGATGGACAAAAAATTCGGCAAGGATCTAAAGACGCCGAACGAGTTGTCCGAGCCGCAATACGAAGCCTTCTTCCTGTACAAGGCCGCGGTGGAAAAGGCGGGCTCCACCGACGCCGACAAGGTGATCAAGGCGCTGGGCCAAGTGTCGTTTGACGGACCGCGCGGACCGGTGGCCATGAACAGGAGCCGGCACACGCCTCTTGCCATGCGCCTCGGCCAGATACAGCCGGACGGCTCGGTGAGGATCCTGCAGACCTTCCCGAATGTGGACCCGGGCGCGCAGTGCCCGAACATCAAGTAGAAGCAACTCGAAATACGGCATCCGCCTGATGCATATCCGCAGGCAACGCACAGGCGGATGCGACTGGAGAAGACAATGGTTCTTGCACTCGATATTTTCACAACCGCGGCGGTGCTGTTCATCGTGACCGCAGGATTGCTGGTGATTTTCGGCGTGATGAAAATCGTCAATTTCGCCCATGGCGCGCTGCTGACGATAGGCGCCTACGCGAGCTTCGTCGTGACGCAGCTCAAGCTGAGTCCGTGGCTCGGGCTGCCACTCGCGATTGTGGTGGGTACCGCCGTGGGCATGCTCGTCGAGCAGGTGATCGTCCGGCCGCTCTACAAGCGTCCGCTCGACGCGATCCTCGCCACCTGGGGTCTGGGTATCGTGATTGGGCAGCTCATCGTGATGGCGTTTGGCCGCGAGGCGCAGTTCGTGGAGACGCCGCTCAAAGGGGCTGTCACTATCGCGGGGACTGATTACTCTGCCTACCGTTTGCTGCTGATCCCGATCGCGCTCGGTCTGTGCGTCCTCATGAGCGCGCTTCTCGCGGGAACGCGCTTTGGCATCAGGACACGCGCGGTGATCATGAACGAGGACCTGGCGCGAGGTCTCGGCATTCATTCCGGCCGCATCCGTTTCATTACCTTCAGTCTGGGCGCGGCGCTCGGTTCCCTCGCCGGCACGCTCATTACGCCGCTATCGAGCGTCGATCCCGATATGGGGCTGCCGTGGCTGGTGAGCGCGTTCATGCTGGTCATGGTTTCAGGACACTCGATGCTCAGCCTGCTGGTGACGTGCCTCGTGTTCGGCGCTTGCCAGGTGCTGGTCAGCACGTTCGTCAGTCCGGTACTGGGCGGATTGACGATCGCCGTGCTGGCGGCGCTCACGTTGCGGATTCGTCCCAAGGGGTTCTCTCATGGCTAAAGTCGACGAATCGGTGCATCGTGCCGGTGCTCCAACTGTGCAAGGCGACGGGCAAGCACGCAAACGGCCAACCATTCACGGACGCGGTCTGCTCATGGCCGGTGGGGTGGGTGTGGTTCTGCTGGCCGCCGGTCCGCTTGTTTTCGGCTCGTATCTGCTCAACGTCCTCATTCAGGCTTTCTTCTTTTCCATCGTGGCCGTGACCGTGGATATTCTGTGGGGTTACACCGGCTATCTGACGTTCGGGCAATCGGCGTTCTTCGGTCTTGGGGCCTATGCCGCAGGTCTCGTGTTTACGCACGGTGGTTTCTCGGCGGGTTATGTGGTGCTCGCACTGGGCGCGGCAATCGCGGTGACCTCGGCCGTGGCTGCGTTGCTCGGCTGGTTGTCGTTCTATCGCGGCGCGTCGCCGTTTTTCGCGACTGTGATGTCGCTCGTATTGCCGATCGTTCTCAGCCAGTTGCTACTCTCCGGCGGCGCGTGGACCGGTTCGAGTTCGGGACTCACCGGCTACGAGACCTTCGATCTTTCGCTGCAGGCCTGGTACTGGCTTGCCGGTGCGGCGCTGCTGGTCGTCGCCACGCTTGCGTGGCTATTCGTGCGAAGCGACGGCGGCCGCGTGCTGGCTGCCATTCGCGACAACGAATCACGCTGTTCGTACCTCGGCATCAATACGTCGCTCGTAAAGATCGCCTTGCTGGTTGCGACCGCAGCCATCGCCGGTCTCGCGGGATTCGGCTACGGATCGTTCAGCGGCGTGGTCGCGCCCGAGCTGGCCGGGTTTGTCCTCGGCACCCAACTGATCATCTGGGTCGCGCTCGGCGGCAGAGGAACGTTGTGGGGGCCGGTGATCGGCGCGCTTCTGATCAATGTCGGGACCGCCTATCTCAGCGGCAGCATGCCATTCGCGTGGCAACTGATCCTGGGCGCCGCGTTCGTGGCCGTCATCGTGCTATTGCCGCAAGGTCTGGTGCCGCTGTTGCTAAAGCCATTGCGCCATCTGGCCGGTCATGGCGCCGAACCGGAACTGGTCGAACGCGACGTAGGTGTGGCTCATCAACGGGATCTGTCAGCGCCGGCCCTGCAGATGAGCGGCGTTGCCAGGCATTTCGGCAGCCTGAAAGTGTTGCAAGGCATCGACCTGAACGCCAATGGAGGTGAGCTGGTTGGTCTCATCGGCCCGAACGGCGCCGGCAAAACGACGCTCATGCGCTGCATGAGCGATGGTGCGGAACGCTCCGCCGGCACGGTTGTGCTGTGTGGCCACGATGTCCGTCAATTGCCGCCGGACCGATGCGTGCATTTCGGGTTGGGGCGCAAGTTCCAGAACGCGAATATCTTCGAGACGCTTACCGTTGCCGAGTGCCTGAAAATCGCGGGCACCATCATCGAACGGCCATCGCTGTTCCGACGTTCCACTACGCTTGCGCTGCCGCCGTATGCGCTGGAGGTGCTTCGTACCACTCATCTCGATCAGAGGCTGGGCGCCGTGGCGAAGGATCTGTCGCACGGGCAGCAGCAGGCGTTGGAACTGGCGATGGTGCTCGCCCTGGAGCCACGGATCGTGCTGCTCGACGAGCCCACGGCAGGTTTGACCAAAACGGAGCGCACGCAAATCGGGGATGTGCTCGCCGCATTGGCTCACCAGTATCAGCTTTGCTGTCTGCTGGTGGAACATGACCTCGATTTCGTGGCCGGGATTGCCACGCGCATCGTGGTGCTGCATCAGGGGCGTATCGTGATGCAAGGCAACTTCGACGAAGTAGTCAACTCGGAGCTGGTCAGAACGATTTATGCAGGGACCGCGCAAAGCGCCGCGGCAGGCGAAAACGTCGGACAACAGGAGGCGTCATGAGCCGGATCGCGCTGGAATTGCAGGACGTGACGAGCGGGTACAAGGCTTCGGTCGTGCTCCGCAAGTTGTCGATGACCGTTGCCGACGGCGAGGCCGTCGCGCTGCTCGGCAAGAACGGCATGGGCAAGACGACGGTGCTCAAGACAATCATGGGCTATCTGCCGAAGCAAGCCGGCGCCATCCGGGCGCGGGGGCAAGATATCACGCGCATGGCGCCTCACCAGATCGCGCGAGAAGGCATTGCTTACGCGCCTCAGGAACACGCATTGTTTCAGGACCTCACCATCCGCGACAATCTGCGTCTTGGGCTCGCGAAGGCATCGGCGTTCGACGAACGCTTTGCCGGGATCGAGCCGGTGTTCCCGGTGTTCGCGAGTCGTCTGAAGCAATTGGCCGGCACGCTTTCCGGCGGCGAACAGAAGATGCTGCTGGTGGCGCGCGCGCTCATGATGCGTCCTTCGCTCATTTTGCTCGATGAGATTACGGAAGGGTTGCAACCGTCCGTGATCGAACGTCTCGCCGACGCGCTGCTATGGGAACGCAGCCAGCACGGCACGGCGCTGCTGCTGGTAGAGCAAAATGTTCCCTTTGCGCTGGAGGTTGCCGACCGCTACGCGGTACTCAAGCAAGGCGAGATCCTCGAGCATGGCAACGCGAAGGATGAAGCGGCGGTGGGATCGATCTTCGAACACTTGCGTGTGTAACATGCGGGACGACCATGACGATAGGCGACACATGATGAACGCAAACTCATTTTATCGACCCCGCTCCGGACTGGACATGCTCGAGCAAACTGCCGCCGACCCTCGCGAGCGCGGTCGCGTCGTCCTCGAGTCGCTCGCGCGCATCGAGGAAGTCGAGCCGGAGGTGAGGGCGTTGACGGCCGTTGCGCAGCGCGAAACGGCGTTGACCGCGGCTGCTGGTGCAACGGGGCCGCTGGCCGGCATGCCGATCGCGGTGAAAGATATCTTCGACACGAGCGACCTGCTCACCTGCTACGGCTCTCCAATTTACGAAGGCCATCAGCCGAAGTCCGATGCCGCGATTGTCACGCTGTTGAGGCGCAACGGCGGCATCGTCATCGGCAAGACCGTCACCAGCGAGTTTGCCTATATGAACCCGCCGGTGACGCGCAATCCGTGCGACCTGGCGCGTACCCCCGGCGGATCGTCATCCGGGTCGGCCGCCGCGGTGGCCGCCGGGATCGTGCCTTTCGCGATCGGTTCGCAGACCGGCGGCTCGACCATCCGGCCCGCTTCGTTCTGCGGCATCGCTGGCTACAAGCCCACGCTCGGCATGTTGCCGACCGTCGGCATGAAGTGCTTTTCGTGGTCGCTGGACACGGTTGGCCTGTTTGGCGCCGGCGCGCGCGACGTGGCTTACCTCGCGCAGGTGCTGTCGGGCCACCAACTGGCCGTGGACGATGTATCCGCCAACCCGGTATTCGGCGTGCCGGACAGCTACCCATGGACCGAACCGTCCGCGAATGCCAGCACCGCGCTCGACACGGCGGTGCGGGCCATCGAGCAGGCGGGGGGCCGTGTGCGGCGTGTGCGTTTCGCTCCGTGGATGGCCGACCTGGTCGCCGCGCACAATACGATTCAGAGCTACGAGTCATATCGGGCACTGGGCTTCGAGTACGATCATCACCGTGCCGATCTATCGCCACTGCTCGCCGGTTTTCTTGAGCGTGCTGCGAGGGTGGATACGACAAGCTACGCCAAGGCGTGTGTTCTCGCGGAACAGGCGAAGACCAGGCTTGCCGGGTTGTTCGACGGTATGACCGGACTGCTGACGCCCAGCGCACCCGACGAAGCGCCCGACGGCCTGGCGTCCACAGGCGACCCCGCATTCAATCGCAATTGGACGTTGCTCGGCTGCCCGTGCGTGAACGTGCCCGGATTGAAGGGCACACGAGGCGGCCCGATTGGCGTGCAGGTGATCTGCCGCCCGTGGGACGATGCCCGATGCCTCGAGGCTGCTGCGTTCGTCGAGCAGGCGATCGCTGCGTCAGTGGGACGTGTTCCCGCGACCTAGGAAACGAGGAAGCGATGCAAGGAGGAAGCGAAATGGAGGCAAGCTCGCGACAGTCGGCCAATCCGGCGCCCGCGGACGATGGTTGGCGCATCGGCGTGTTGTACTCGCGCACGGGCGTGACTTCGGCAACCGAGTCGGAGCATTTTTTCGGCACGGCGCTCGCGATTGAAGAAGTCAACGCGGCCGGCGGAGTGAGCGGGCGCCTGCTCGACCCCGTTGTTTACGATCCGAAGAGCGATCCCGATGAATACCGCCGGCTCGCCACCCGGATGCTGCAGGAAGACGACGTGACCGTGATTTTCGGCTGTTCGACCTCGTCGAGCAGAAAGGCGGTTTTGCCGGTGATCGAGCGCACCAACGCATTGCTATGGTACTGCTCGATCTACGAAGGGTTTGAGTATTCGCCCAACGTGATCTACACCGGCGCGGTGCCGAACCAGAACAGCATGCAACTGGCGGCCTACCTGCTGCGCAATCATGGCCGCCGTTTTTTTCTGGTGGGCGCCGACTATATCTATCCGCGAGAATCGAACCGGATCATGCGCGACATGGTCGAGCAGCATGGCGGTGAAATCGTGGAAGAACTCTATCTGCCGAGCGACGCAGATCCGGCGGCGCTGGAAGAAGTGGTGCGGCAGATCAGGAGCGTCGAGCCCGACGTCGTGTTCTCCACTCTGATCGGGCGAGGTGCGCGTGCTTTTTATCGGCTGTATCGCGAGCACGATATCGACCCTGCACAGATTCCGATTGCAAGCTTGACGATGACCGAAGGCGAAACGCGGATGATTGGCCCCGAACTATGCGGCAGCCACATCATCTCGGCGAGTTACGTCAACACGCTGAACCTCGCGAGTAATGAGCGCTTTCTGAAATCATGGCATGCGCGATTCGGCGATCAACCGGCCAGCATGTGGTCGGAGATGGCGTATAACCAGGTGCATCTCTTTGCGCTGGCGCTGGCCCGTAGCGGAAGTCTCGATACGGCGAAGCTGGTGGAGGCGGTGCACGAAGTCGAATTCGATTCGCCGGAAGGGCTGCTGAAAATCGACCCGGAGAACAATCACGCGATACTGACGCCGCGCATTGCCGTGTGCCGGCCGGACGGCTCGTTCGACATAGTCTGGGAGGGGCGAGGTCCGATCAAACCTGATCCGTATCTGACGTCGTACGGATTCGCGGAATTCTGGCTCGATGGAGAATCGGTATGAGCACGGGGGCCCGTCGCCTTTTCGACGATCTACGCACGCTGCGCGTCCTCGTGATTCATCCGCCGGGCGACGACCGCATTGTTCTGGAAGAGCAGTTGCGCCGCATCGGCTGTCCGGTGCGCGTGCTCTGGCCGTTTCCGTCGCAGCTGCCGGCCGATGTCGACGCGATTTTCTTTCTCGTCGGCCCCGAAACCCGCAGCGCGGGCAACTGGTGCGCAGCCGATACCGAAGCAACGTTGATCGCGCTATCCGACTACGAGAATCCAACGGCGCTAAAAATGCTGGTGGATACGCAGGCGCATGGCGTCATCACGAAGCCCTACCGTTCCACCGGCATCCTGAGCACCCTGGTGCTCGCGCGCGCGTCCTCAGGCTATCAGCAGCGGTTGCACAGCAAGGTCGCGAAGCTCGAGGAAGCGATCAAGGCGCGACGCCACGTCGAGAAGGCCATCCGCATCCTCATGGAGGCGCACCAGCTCAGCGAAAATGAAGCCTACGAGCACATTCGTTCGAGAGCGACAAGTCTCCGGGTCACGGTGAGCGAGATCGCTACGCTAGTGATCGATGCACATGAGGCAATGGAAAAACTCGGTCTTGCCAAGGGATCAAAACTTTGAGTCGTGACGGCGCCAGTGCAACGCCGGCGAGAATTGATATCGGACGACGCGCTTCCGAATCCATTGCGCGACCTCACAGAACCTGCCGGTCCCAACGACGCCCGCGCTGCTGCGCAATCTACTGGGCGGTCTGCTGACGTTGATACTCGTTGTGCTTCATTTGCATGTAGTCGGCGCGGCTGACCTCGTGCAATTGCCGCGGATACTGCTCGGTCGCATCGAACCAGTCGGTGAGGCGTTTTTCGAGGCGGGCGTTGGGCGGGCTGGAAAGCGCACCCAGGTACGCATCGATGGCTAGGTAATAGCGCATGGTATTGCGTTCCACCAGGCCGCGCACGCCGCCGATGTACTGCGTCTCGCCCGTCGACTGATCGGGCGTGGAGGAAAAGCCAACCTTGTCGCTGCCGATGGTCGCCAGATAGGTTTTCATCGCAAGCCGTCCTGTCGTGCCATAGCCGTAGGCGTAGGTCAGATGGATAAAGGTGCGGTTATCGCCCACGGGTATCGCCTCCATCACGATACGGTAGTCTTTCGTACTCAGCGGACCCGTGGCGGCCGAGAGTTCCACGCGAAGATAATCCGGGTTGGTCGCGGCCGGCCGATAGTTGAATTGCACACGGTAGGACGAGGAAAGCGATTCCTCGGTTTTCTTGCCGATGTTCACCGCGAGGACCGTACCGCTGGCGCTCGTCGATGCATGGCAGTACTTGGTGTTCAGGTGCAGGATCAGCACGTCGCACCAGTTGGCCGGGCCCTGAGTCGGGTCGTTGAGCGTGCCGTTGACCGTCGCGAACGGATAGTTGAGCACACCGTAAATATCGCCCTTGAGCGCCGAGGGCAACTCCTGCGATTCGAGGTAGAGCGGTCGCTGGAACTGGTTGTGCGCGAGCTGCTGCGTCAGACTCTGGAATTTGTCGCGCAGGCTCGCTGCGTTGCCGGCCGCTTGCGCGAAGGCGCTCTGGCACAGGCAGCAGAGCACCGCCAGCATCGCGGCCATCAGCCACTGACTGCGGTTGCTTGCTGCAGATTTGGCAAGCCTGCTCATGGACGCACTCCTACTTTTGGCTCAGGTTGCGGGGCGCCGTGCGCGGATCGGATCGTGGAGCCCTCGTTGCCCCGCATTCTTGCAGGAGGTGGAGGGGTTTGTACATCCGTAATCGCCGCTGTCGTGCAATCGGCCATTGCCGACAGTCAGGCATCGTCGCGGGTGAAACGGACCGCGGGCCGGGTGTCACCTGATCGACAGCTTCAAGGTGTAGTTATTGACTCTTCGAGTTACTCGGCAGGTTATCGATAGAGCGATTGCGGGAGAAGTCGAGCGACCTTGGTGGGTGTCGAGCGTGGGACAGTTGAAAGTCAGATATCCTCACCGAGATTGTTGCGATCCCTGCGGGAACCGGGCTTTAATGCAGTCTGCAATGGTGCGGTGAAATTGATAGCCGCGCGGAGCGGATGGCGGGCTCGCCCGAAGTGACCGCGCGCAGGGTCCTCGACGGAGGCGACCGATTGACGCGGGTGCGTCGTTCGCGATTTTTTTAACGCCGCCTGTCCGTCAGCATGCGGCCCGAGCGTCATTGTAATGGCGGCCCGATGTCATTCAGCCGCCTTAACCCCATGACGGAGGCTCATATGCAATACCTATTGATGATCTATTCGGAAGAAAACGGCTGGAACCAGATGACCGACAGCGAGCGGCAGCAAGGGGTTGCCGCCTATCAGGCGTACACCGAATCGTTGAAAAAAGCGGACGCGCTGGTGGGCGCCAACCGGCTCCAGCAGACGAGCACGGCCACCACGGTGCGGCTCGTCGACGGTAAGCCGCAGGTGCTGGACGGACCTTATTCCGATTCGAAGGAGCAACTCGCCGGCTACTACCTGATCGACGTGCCCAACCTGGACGCGGCGATCGCGTGGGCGTCGCGTTGTCCCGGCGCGGCGCACGGCCTCATGGAAGTGCGCCCGGTCTGGACTGCGCCTTACGATGCGCCATCCGCTGCATGAGTCCGGGCGGCGGCGACCGTGACGCTGACGGCGCCGCGCATGCGATTGCCGAGACGGTCGCGCGCCGCAGTTACGGCAAGCTCGTCGCGCTGCTGGCGATGCGCACGCGCGACGTCGCCGCGGCCGAGGACGCGCTGGCCGACGCGTTTGCGGCCGCGCTCGCGGACTGGCCGCAGCGCGGCTGCCCCGCGAATCCCGAAGCGTGGCTGATGACGGTTGCGCGCCGCCGGGCGGTCGATGGCGCGCGTCATCGCCGTGTCGGCGACGAAGTGGTGAACCAGCTGGCGATCCTCGCCGACGAGATCGACGAGCGTGAAGCAGGCATGTTGCCCGACCGGCGGCTTGCGCTGCTGTTCGCGTGCACGCACCCTGCGCTCGAGGCCGCGATTCGCACGCCGCTGATGCTGCAGGTGGTGCTGGGGCTCGAAGCGAAGACGATTGCGTCCGCGTTCCTGATGTCGCCGGCCGCGATGAGCAAGCGCCTCGTGCGGGCAAAGAACAAGATTCGCGAAGCGGGCATTCCGTTCAGCGTACCCGAGCGCGAGGAGTTGCCCGGCCGGCTCGCCGCGGTGCTGGAAGCGGTCTATGCGGCGTATGCGGAAGGGTGGACCGATCCGGTCGGCGGCGATACCGCGCGACGCGATCTTGCCGGCGAGGCGCTGTTTCTTGCACAACTGCTCGTCGAATTGCTGCCCGAGGAACCAGAGACGCTTGGTCTGCTCGCGCTGATGCTGTATGCGCAGGCGCGGCGCGATGCGCGACGCGATGCGGCCGGCGACTACGTGCCGCTGTCGGCTCAGGATCCGGCGACATGGAACGCGCCGATGATCGACGCAGCCAATGCACTGCTGCGGCGCGCGAACACGCTCAACGCAATCGGACGCTTTCAGCTCGAGGCCGCGTTGCAGTCTGCGCACGTCCACCGTTGCCGGACGCATCGGCCGAACTGGGACGAGGTCGTGCAACTCTACGATGCGCTACTTACGATTGCAGCATCACCGGTGGTCGCGGTGAACCGCGCGCTCGCGCTGGCCGAACGTGACGGCCCGCAGGCGGCGCTCGACGCGCTCGAACCGTATGCGCACGATCCGCGGCTGGCCGACTATCAGCCGTACTGGGCCGCGCGCGCCGATCTGCTCGCGCGTGCCGGCGCGACGGCCGAAGCGCTCGGCGCTTACGATCTCGCGATCGGACTCGAACGCGATCCGGCCGTGCGCCGGTTCTTGCAGCGCAAGCGCATCGAACTGTCATCGACGAGGAGTTAAATTGGCGCTTGCGTTTGTCACGCGAGGTTGCAAGCCGCGCGCGCTAACGCCACTCAGACCCGCGCTATGCGAGTCGCGTATGCCGCTTGCATGAGCCTGTTAGCTGCCAACAGGAGATGGTCGACCTTCGCTCAAGAGGTCACTGACCGACAAGAACACATGAACCCTACGAAGCTCTGGAGTCCATCCTCAATATGATCTAAAAATGAGGAGGCGCGAATTGCACGCTATGCGTCTCGAGTTAATGAGGTCATTCACGTGAATGATCGCTACATCCAGGAGAGCAGCAGTCATGGTGCAAATAAAACGAATTCATGCTGCGCTCTTCGCCGCAGCGATCGCCACGATTGCGCCGGCCTGTCAGGCGCAAAATACCACCGACTGGCTGGCGAACACCTATGGGACTCTCGCCGCCCACGTGGGTAACACCGCGCGTTCCATGTGGGTCGCGCCCGAGGGCGTCATCTATACGGCATCCATGTGGGACGAGTTCGAGGGTGGCGTCGCGATCTACCAGAACGGCAAGAGCCTCGGCTCGATCGGCGCGCACGGCGAGTTTCAGGGCGGCGCGATCACGGGCAACGCGACGTCGATCTTCGCGGCACTGCAGCCCGGCGGGTCGTACGGAAGCGGCGCGGTGGGACGATACAACCGCACCACCAAGGCTCGCGATCTTTTGATTCAGGTCAGTGCGTCGACCAACCAGCCTCGGGTCGACGTCATCACCGGACTCGCCACGGCGGGCTCGCTCCTCTATGCGAGCGACTTCTATGGCAATCGCGTCCGCATCTACACCACCGACGGTGTCTGGAAGCGGGACATCAACGTGTCGGGGCCGGGCGCGCTCGCCCTGGATGCCGCGGGCAACGTCTGGGTCGCACAGAAGAGCGAGGGCTCGACTGTCGAGTTCAGTCCGACTGGCGCGCTGCTGAACACCATCCGTATGCCCAGTGGATCGCAGCCGTCGTCGCTCTATTTCGATGCATCGTCGGGGCAGCTCATGATAGGGGACGAGGGCCCCGACATGAACATCAAGCGCTACAAACTCTCGGGCACGCCGACGCTGGCCGGTACATTCGGCATTCAGGGCGGCTATCTCGACACCACGACGGGAATCAAAGGCCAGGTCGGCGCGAAGCGCTTCACCCGCGTCACTGGCATCGGCAAGGACACCGCCGGCAACCTCTATGTGCTCAACAACCCGTGGGGCGGAAGCTGGGACCTCGGCCGCAATGGCGGCACCGACATTCATGCGTATAACAGTGCCGGCAACCTGCGGTGGACGCTTCAGTCCCTCAACCTCGAGGGCATCGCCGCCCCGGACCCGGCCACGGATGGCGCCTTGTTCTATGGCGGCACCAACATCTACAGCGGCAGCGCTGGAGGCACCTTCGTCGCGAACACCGTCGATCCGTTCACCTACCCTTCGGACCCGCGCATCAACATGAACGATCACTCACGGGACGAGCACTTCGGTCAACTTGCCACCGTCGGTGCCAACCGGATCCTCGTGGCGTCCGGCCAGAATCCCGATATCTTCTACTTCTTCCACTTCAATGCTGCGAATGGCTACATCGCCATACCGGACGCCACGCTTCCTGGTCCGGCGTTCAAAACGACCGCGGCGGTCAGGGACGGATTCAGCATCGACAGCAAGGGGGGCGTGTGGGCGGGTCTGGATAAGACGGGCTTCATCTACCACTACCCGCTGACCGGCTTCGACGCCAGCGGCAAGCCAACATGGGGACCCGGCATCCCTATCCGCATTCCCGCGAGCATCCAGCCGCTGACGCGCATCGTCTACCTCGCGGACAGCGACACCATGATTCTCGGGCAGGGTGTCGTCGGGAGTACGGACTGGACCTCGATAGGCACGCGGATCGAGGTGTATCACGGCTGGAGCGCGGGCAACACCACGTCACCCAATCCGGTGATCAACCTCACCCATGCCGGCGCCAAGTCGATTGACGCGGCCGGCCGCTACCTTTTCGTCGGCTACTGGTTCGGCAGCGGTCAAGCTTTGCCGAACATCGACGCCTTCAATCTCGCTACAGGCAACCTCGACACCACGCTGGTCAACACCAATAGCCGTGCCGTGGACGCCAGCAGCGCGATCGATGCGATGTACGGCATCAGGGCATACCTTCGATCGACGGGCGAGTACGTGGTCACGAAGAACAACGTCAAGGGCTCCAGTATTACTGTTTATCGCTGGACGCCCTGATCGTGCGTTTCCGTAGACTCTTCACCTCAGGTGCTGGAACCGGCGCGAACAATCAATGTATCGGCGCGTCACCTGCGAATGTCCTCTCAGCAGATTGCGTGCGGACATTCGCCGTCTCCTATCGACTGGCAGCTTCGCATGCATGCGGCTGGTAGTAGACCACCGGGTTCGCGATTGCTCGGCGATTCGGACCGCCTGTGCGCTACGCCCTGCCGAAAGCAGGCGGATTCCTCTCGATGAAATCGGGCAGATTGCCATGCACCGGATGCGCAACCGGTGCGTATGCGTAGAGCCTCAACCACTCGCTATAACCCTGTACGAGAAAGCCTCCTGAACGTTCTATGTACAGCTGGCGGGAGGTCTCGTAGACGACTCGAAGCGCAAACCACGGCACATGCGGCAAGTCGTGATGAACCAGATGGTAGTTGTTGTTCAGAAACAGCAGACGCCAGAACCACGCCGCTTCGTTGATGACCGTGCGATGCTCGTGTGCCTGCGCCGCACGATGTTCCTGAAACGAGCGGATCGAGCCCAACGACAGCGCGCCATAACCCGCGCCGACGACAAAGACCCACGCCGGAATCCCACACGCACGTTGCAGCCAGGCCGTGAGCCCGGCGAGTGCGGCGAAGTGCGCGAGCCACACCGGGACATCGCGCCAATCGCCGCTTCTGATTCGACGCAGCGCTTGCACGCCCGTTGCGGCAATGGCGAACGCCGGCCCGATCAGCAGGCGCCCGATAAACGTATTGCGGAAGGTCAGCAGTGCGCGAATCGCCCAACCCGCGCGTCGCCACACGAGCGCGCTGACGAAGTAGCTCTCGGGGTCGCGCTCGGGATGCGTCAGATGCGGATCGTCGTGATGCTGAAGATGTGAGTCGCGATAGATGCCGTAGGGAAACCACACGGCGAGCGGCGCGAACCCTAGCAGAGCGTTGACGAACGGCGAACGCGTCGGATGGCCGTGCAGCAGTTCATGTTGCAAGGACATGTACCACGTGCCGAGCACGGCCAGCAAGAGAGCGGTGAGCGGCAAGCCGAGCTCGCGCGCATGCGTCGCCACGCCGAACCATCCTCCATAGATCGTCACGATCAGCGCCCAGGTCGGCCATTGCGTGCGCCAGGTCCAGCTTGTCGCCAGGCGGGCGAGTGCGTTGCGTTGCGTGTCGTCGAGATAAATCGCCATGGGCGGGATCGGTCGGAATGCAGGTTCAGACCGATCCTACGGACCCGCGCGCGTTGCCAGAACCAATTTGTTCAGCAATGCATCTGCTCAAACGTGCATAGGCGCGCGGGCCTAAGCACCGGCGCGCTCTGCGAGCTTGCGGGGCAGGCGCTTACGGCGCGTCCGCCACGCGGCAGGCGTGATCCTGGAGGCCTTCCGCCGAGCCGCTGCCGTTGTCCACGTCGAGCCCGCTATTCACGACCAGCCAGCCGTCCTTCTGAGCGGACGGCCCCGCGCCCGTCACGAGAATGGTTTGCCCGGCCATCGCCGCAGCGCCCTGGTTGTCCCGCGCGACGATGCGAAACGGGTTGTCGGCCCCCTCGAGCGAAGTCACGCGCATGATGCGGTAGCGATTGCCGTCGAGCGTCTCCCAGCGCCATTCATCGGGCGAGTCTTTGGCGTGGCGCGCGAGCGCTTCGCTGATATCGCCGCGTATGCAATCGATATGGATATGCAACTGGTTCTGCGTGCGGCGATATTGCGAGTTGATTTCGAGGCTGAGCTGATTGTCAGGCAGCGAGCGCTTGACCGACTTCTCGACATAGGTGCGCGCGTCCCAAGCGTCGACCCAGTAATCCTGCGCGTGCGGCGCGAGCACGAGCGGGCTTTCGATCCCGGTAATGCGGTCAGTCGGAATCAGCAGATGCTGCGAGCGTCCGACGATATCCTTCAGGATCGCGTAACGTTTGTTCAGGTCGACAAACGTGCATTGACCCGGCGTGCCGGTGGCCTGCTGAGACGGCACGCAACGCAAATCGACGATCTTCCACAGCGCATTCGAATCGACCGCGGCGAGGCGCGCGCATGCGCTGGCGGCCAAGGCGATAGCTAACGCCGCGGCGATTCGCGCGCCGTGGCGCAAAAGGACCCGCTGCAGGAGAGCGGGCGTTGGTGTTTTCATCGGCGTTTTAGTCGAGTTTTTTAAAGGCGTTGTGAAGCTCGTTGCGGTATCAAAGCACCGGCGCCGGCAGCGCGCCGAGAAGCTGTTCGAACGCCACGCCAATCGCAAGAAGACGCCGGTCTTCGCCGAGCGGGCCGTCCAGTTCGAGTCCGACCGGCAAGCCGCTCGCGGTCATGCCCGCCGGCAGCGAAAGCCCCGGTATGCCCGAGGTGCTGGCCGGATCGGTGTTGCGTAGGAACGCGTCCATGGTGTCGATCGCTGCCGAACCGTCGATCGAGACTACCGACGAGCCGTTGATGTCGTCGATCGGCACGGCGGCGAGACGCGTGGTCGGAAACAGCAGCGCGTCGAGCCGCTCGTCGGCGAACGTCGCGGCCATGTACTGCTGCAAGCGCGGACGCCAATGATTCAGCGCGGCCTCGTAGCGGTCGCCCAGCACATCGTCGAGCACGCCGTCGTAGATCGCGCGCACGTCCGGGCTGGCAATGCGGGCCGCCATTTCGACGACGGTTTTGACGGGCGCGTCGTTGGCGACGAGCCAGCCCAGCACGTCCTCGAGCGGCTCATGGATCGCGATCGGACCGCCCACCATGCCGTTTAGCTCGTCCAGTTCGCTCATCGCCACCGGCACGAGCACCACGCCCGCCGCTTCGAGTTGCTTCAACGCGGCCCGCGCGACGTCTTCCACCTGGCGTTCGAGCCCTTCCCAGAGCGGCGCGGGCAGACCGATGCGCAACCCGTTCAACGCGACGGCCGGCAATGCGCCGGCGCCGGTGATCACGCCGTCGAGCAGCGCGATATCGGCGACGGTGCGCGCCATTGGCCCGACCGTGTCGCGCGTATGGCTGATCGGCACCACGGCGTTCGGATCGTGATAGCGCCGTTCGGGGCCGCCGTTGCCGACCGACGGACGAAACCCCGCCGTGCCCGTCAACGCGGCCGGGATGCGGGTCGAGCCGCCGGTGTCGGTGCCCAGGCCCGCGGGCACGATGCGCGCGGCAATCGCCGCGGCAGTGCCGCCCGACGAGCCGCCCGGAATCAGCGTGGGATCGTAGGGATTGCGCACCGGCCCGGCATGCGTGGCGAGGTTCGTACTCGTGATGCCGAATGCCAGTTCGTGCATATTCGCCTTGCCGAGCACGATCGCGCCGGCGTCGATAAGGCGCTGCACCGAAGGCGCGTTGGTCTTCGGCATAAAGCCCTCGAGCGCCGGTGTGCCCGCCGAGGTCTGCATGCCCGCCGTGTTGATGTTGTCCTTCACGACGATAGGCAAACCGGCGAGCGGCAAGCGAGCCTTGTCGGCCGCGGGCAAGGCGTCGATGCGCCGCGCGGCGGCGAGCGCGCCGTCGAGCTCGAGCGTGGTGAGCGCATTGAGGCTCGAGAGCGCCGCTGCGCGCGCGAGCAAGGTGGCCACGTAGTCGGCGGCGTTCAGGCGGCCGGACTGTATCGCGGCGACGGCTTCTGTAGCGGTCAACGCGAGTTGTTCATCGACGGTCCATGTCATGGCCGGCGTCTCCTTGTCCTGATGGGATTTCCCGGCGCGAGGGTTTCATGAAGCGCAGTGCGAAGCGCGCCAGCGTGGGCACCAGCTTGGGCCGCAGCAGTCTCGCATCGTAACCGCTCATGCGCCGGACGTTTTCCGCGAGGCAGAGCGCGAACAGGTCGCGCGCGTTCATGGCTTCACCGATTACGCTGCTGCTCGCGGGCAGAAAATTCGAATCGTGCGCCATGCCTTTAGCGTCGATGCCTCTCGCGATGGCGAGACGCTGCCACACCAGCACCACCCAGATCGCGGCCACGCGCAGCGAATGCCACGGTCTGCGCCAGAGTGGCATGGTGCGCCGATACCACGCGACCCAGTTGATAAAAAACAGAATGTGGCGCGCTTCTTCGTGAATCACGGGCTCGAGAGTCTCGACCAGCGCCTCGGGAAAAAAGCCCGACTGCCGCGCCGAGCGGAATAGCCCGAACGCAAAGAAACTGTCGACGCACTCGCTATAGCCCGTGCGCATCCATTCCCATTCGGCGTCGCGCGGCGGCGGATAGTCCGGCTCGGGCGCGATCTCGATGCCGTACGCGGCGACCAGCTTCGAGAGCACGTGCTTGTGACGCGCTTCTTCGTCGCCGTCCATGGTGATGGCTTCGCGCAGCAGGGGATCGCTCAGTTGCGCGGCATAGGTATGGACGGCGATCGACGCGCGGCCTTCGGTCTGCACCGCGATGTCCCAGATCGGCAGCGAGCACAACCGCTCGAGCGCATCGGGCGGCAGCGCCGGCCATTCGATCACGGCGGGTTTATAAGGGTTGTGGGTTTCAAGCAGCATCCGGCAAAACATCTGCTTGTGCGGCTCGGAACCGATCTTCACGCGGGCGGGGCCGCGGAATGTCCAGTGGCGTAGGGTGCGGTCTTCGGCAACATCTGTCAGTGTATCGGACATGGCAGGCGTACAGAGGGCGAACTCGATGTGTCGCCTATTCTGGCACAACCGTTCAAATTCCGATGCCGAGCGGCGCAAGCTGGCCCGCGCCGCTCCCAGCGCAAAATGATGCAAATGACGCGATCGGTGATTCTACTGGTGGTTATCGATCCACATGCGTCCCCAGCGGAATGCGTAGGCCAGCGCGTGCTCTTCGTCGAAGAAGTAATCGAGCGCGTCGAATGAATAATGCTGCTCGTGATTCGCGGAAGTTTTCTCGATGGTCAGGTTGGCGGCGAACAGGCCGTTGGGGAGTTGTTGTGCGGCCGGTGCAACTTCGTAACCCTTGTAGCGAATATGTGCGTTCATGATTTTTGGCAATCGTTGTGCCCCGCTTGCGTTGCGAAAAGGCCGGCACGTCGGACGCAACCCGTAGCGTCACGCGGCCGGTAAATCAGCGGGCAGGATCAAGCCTAGGCCGCGCTGCGCAGCGGGTGAACCAATCTTTCGTCGTAAGCAAATCAGGAGGGAGGTGTACAGGAGCCCCGATCGGATCATATTCGCTGTGTTCAAACACACTATCCGGCGTTGCGGATCACGGGTCTGTTATATGCCGCACGGTTCGCGCGAACGACCGCGCCGTGGGCCGCGCAAGCGGGTCCACGGCGTCGTGAGTCTTGTGGCGAAAGGGATGTAAACCGGGGGACTTAAACCGGGGATTTAAACCGCGTGCAGGAGGCGAGCGGGTTGTGCTTCCTTGAGCGCGGTGCCGGCAAGCGGCGCGGCGTCCGGCGTGCGGTGTGTGTTGAATGCCAGCGCGAATTGCGCGGCCTGCTGGCCGACGGTGGCGAGTTGATCGATCACCTTCGCGTCGGAACAGGTATCGACGGTGTCGAAGCGCGTTTCCAGCGTGTTGATGCCAGCGCCGAACGGCGTTGGCCAGCCGCGCAACGCGTGGACGATCGAGCGCAACGACGTCAGCACCGACCCCGCGGCCTGCCAGCCATACGCGGTGACGATACAGCCAACCGCCCGGCCATCCAGATAGGGGCGCTCGTCGGCGCGCAATTCCTCGAGCGTGTCGAGCGCGTTCTTGACGAGACCGGACACGCCGCCGTGATAGCCGGGCGTGGCGATGATCAACGCGTCCGCGTGGCGCACCGCCTCGATCAGTTCAAGCTGTTCGTCCGTGCGGTGAGCCTGTTCCGGGGCGTAGTGGGGCAGGCTATGCAGGAAGGTGCCGCCGAACAGGCGGGTGTTCGCGCCGGCTGCTTGCGCGCCGCGCAACGCGAAGCCGAGCGCGCGTTCGGTCGACGAGGCGGCGCGTGTCGTGCCGCCAATGCCGATGACGAGCGGCCGGCGATGATGATCGAAACTGGTCAACGAAATGCTCCTTCGGTAGCGGCTCACGGCGCGCCGGCGCGGGGCTGCGCGCAGCGGGCCGGGGCGAACCGGACTTTGAAGTGTCATCTTAATCAGCGCCGGGCGCCGCACGAAGCGACTTTTTGTTCTAACGATATAACCGCGCGGCGTGTTGGCAGCGCGGCGGCGCGCCCGCAGCCGGCGTCGTGGAGCCCATGCCGCGTACGCTGCAATGCACTTGAAGCCGCCCCGGATAAGCATATGGCGAAGCATTGTTTGGGGGCGCGATGACCTGCGGCTATGATCGAATCGTCTCCTCCATGACACCTCCTTGACATGGGACTCGGCCTCGCCACGCCAGTGGCGGGGCTTTTTTTTATCCGCCGGCTGAAGGGCGCATACGCGGGCCACTTCACGATAAAGCCGTTTTTTGCATGTTACGATCGTCCGCGAAGCCAATCACGGCGAGGTCGAGCAAGCAATGGCAACTCTTTATGACACCCTCGGCGTGCCTACGCACGCCACGGACGAAGAAATCAAGCGGGCCTACCGCAAGGCCGCGATGAAGTGGCATCCCGACCGCAATAGCGGCGCCGAAGAAGTGGCACGCGCCACCTTCCAGGAAATCAAGGACGCGTACGCGATCCTCTCCGACGCCGCGCAGCGCAAGGTGTACGACGCGGTCTACGCCGAGCAGATGCGCAGTTGGGAAGCGCAGCACGCACGCCAGCAGAAGGCGCAAGCCGAGCGCGAAGCGGCGGCGCGCGCTGCCGACGAAGCCGCGTATGCGGAGATGGTCTCGCTCGCCATGCGTTTCGCCGACGACGGCCACAACCGCGATGTGCTGTTCGGCGTGCTGCTCGGGCGCCAATGCGAGGCACGGCGAGCCGCGCAGATCGCGGACAGCGTGTCGGCGTTGCAGGCCTCGCGCCGCGAAGCGGCGAAGGCGGAGGCCGAGGCCGCAGAGGCGTCTGAGGTCTCCGATGTTTCAGCCCAGTCCGAGGCAACTTCAGTGAAACAGGACGCCGCCAGGCATGGCGCGCCGGCCGGCCGCGCCAATTCGGGCAAGCGCGAAGAACCCGCTGCCGAGACCCATCCGGCCGGCGTACTCGAAGGTTTGTGGTTTCAGTTCCTCAACGGCTTGCGGTTTTGACGCATCACGCCGGCTGCCGGGCGATTCGCGTCAGTTCTGAGGCGAGTTCGTCGATATAAGGATCGTTCAGGCCGCAGTCTGCGAGCGCGCTCTGCAGCTTGAACACGTACTCCGCGTTGGTGCCGAACAGACCGGTCGCCACCGCCATCAACGGTGCGATCAGCGGTGCTCGCGCGTCGCCTTCGTATTGCGAATTCCCGTGATCCGCCACGAAGGCGATCGCCGATAGTTCGGTGCCGTCCTCGAGCGTGAGCGGCGCCCACGTCGGACGATAGGCGCCGGTCACCATCTCGCGAATCCAGAGAATGCGCAGCTCTTCTTCGAGCGTCTCGCCGCACAGGCGCAACGCGACGCCTTGCGTGCTGCCGCCCTGTTCGAGCGAAAGCATGCGGCCTGGCTGCTGCGGCGTGCCGCGTCCGGCGATCATGCGGATGCAGAAGCTGCGATGCCAGCCGTGCAGGGTCGCGATGCGGCGGCTGTCGAAGTCCGAGATCGGATTCCACATCAGCGAGCCGTAGGCGAAGACCCAGACATCGCCGGTGTCCGGACGCTGCTGCATGGTGTGCGCGAGCGACGCGTCGATTTGCGCCTGCGTCCACAGCATTTCCTTGGGCAGCGATTCAAAACTTTCGAGGTAGGCGCCCGAGCTAATGGCGTTTCTGTTCAGCATCCCGTGATTTCCGTCGTGGTGTGGCGTGGCGCTCGGCCGGTCGGCATGACGTCCGCGCAAAAACTCTCAAGCTCAGTATGAAGGCGGGACTGGCCGCGATAAATCCGTCTGGGGTAAATAGTGCGTCGCGCTCAGCAGCACAATCGGCGGGCACGCAACGCCGAATGCCCTAGCGGCGGGCCGGGCCAGGCGGCGGCGATTGCCGCATTTCAGGCGGCTCAGTGACGACAAGCACGCTCTTTATCCGTCGCCAATCCGCCAACAGAATAGCGACCTTGAGCGCTTGACGAAGCGCGCTCGGCCCGCGCCTGGCCGGTGCCCGATCGTCCGCGCCACTTCCGGATTCTTATCGAAGGGCCAGTTGATGAACACTGCAACCTCATACAAAACGGACAGCGGCAAACCGCTGATTCTCGCCGCCGTCTGTCTCGCCGCGCTGGTGCTGCCGCTAGCTTTTTCCGGCGGCGCGGTCGCGACGCCCGCAATCGGGCGCGACCTGGGCGGCAGCGCGAGCGCGTTGACCTGGGTCACGAATGCCTTCATGCTCAGTTTCGGCAGCCTGCTGATGGCCGCCGGTGCGCTCGCCGACCAGTTCGGCCGCAAGCGGCTTTTCGTGAGCGGCCTGGGCGGCTTCATCGTGACCTCGCTGGCGATGAGTTTCGCGCCGTCCGTCGTCTGGCTCGACGTCTTGCGCGCGATGCAGGGCGTCTGCGCGGCGGCGTCGCTGGCGAGTGGATCGGCGGCGCTCGCGCAGGAATTCGACGGCCACGCCCGCACCCGGGCGTTCAGCATGCTGGGCACGAGCTTCGGCATCGGACTCGCGTTCGGTCCGCTGATGGCCGGCGCGTTGATCACGCACTTCGGCTGGCGCGCGATCTTCCTGGCGATTGCCGCGATCGGCGCGCTGGCCTTCATCTTCGGCGTGCCGCGTATGCGCGAGACGCGCGATCCGGTCGCAAGCGGCCTCGACTGGCCGGGTACGATCACCTTCACCGCCACGCTGGCGCTCTTCACTTTCGCCGTGATCCAGGCGCCGCAAAGCGGCTGGTCGAGCCCGCTGGTGGCCGGCACGCTGGCGGCGTCGGCGCTGTTGCTGGCGGCGTTCGTGCTAGTGGAAATGCGCGTCGCGCGGCCGATGCTCGAACTGAGCCTGTTCCGCTATCCGCGCTTCGTGGGGGTGCAGATTCTGCCGGTCGGCACCTGCTATTGCTACATCGTGCTCATCGTGATGCTGCCGCTGCGCTTCATCGGCGCCGAAGGTCTCAGCGAGATGGACGCCGGTCTTCTGATGATCGCGCTATCGGTGCCGATGCTCGTCGTGCCGATGCTCGCCGCTTCACTCACGCGCTGGATCTCGGCGGGCGTGTTGTCGGGTATCGGTTTTCTGGTCGCCGCAGCGGGGCTTTACTGGTTGAGCCGCGTCGACATGAGCGCCTCGCGGGCGTCGATCATCCTGCCGATGCTTGTCACCGGCATCGGCGCGGGCATGCCGTGGGGCTTGATGGACGGCCTCTCGGTAAGCGTCGTGCCGAAGGAGCGCGCGGGCATGGCGTCGGGCATTTTCAGCACGACGCGCGTGGCGGGCGAGGGCATCGCGCTGGCCATCGTCACGGCTTTGCTCGCCGGACTGGCGCAGGCGAGCCTCGCGCGACTCGTGCCGCACGCCGACCCCGCGATGGCCGCCCATCTCGCCGAAGCCGCGCAGCGGTTGACGACGGGCGACCTGGCGCAAGCGGCCGCGAGCCTGCCCCAAATCGGCAGGCGCGAATTGGCGCTGACCTACACTCACGCGTTCACTCGCCTGTTGCACGTGTTGATCGCGATCACGCTGCTGTCCGCATTTGCGTCGTTCGCGTTTTTGAGTCGCACAGGATCGCGCGACGATCGAAGCGGCGAGCCGCAATGCGAGACCACCGAATCCGCAGCCGTGTGAGGAATGACGCTCTGGCCGGTAGGCGATAGAGGTAGACCGAATTGATATAGACAGCGGCCTTTAGCGTTCGAATTTGCACTTCTAGAATCAATGACACGTCCGCGACAGTGGTCGCTCGAACGCCGCCGTGAAGAGCGACGCCTGCTCATTGCCACGCGGTCCTGCTTCGTTTGACTTTCACGCAGTCAATCCTGAGAGGCACGACGGCTATGTTCACTTTCATCGTTGTAGTTGCGGTGGCGGCATTTGTTCCCTACGTCGCGGCACCGAGCATCGCCAATGGCGTCAAGGCAATCAGCAACCCGCCCGCGGCCATGATGTTCGACACGTCGCCCGCCGCGGCGTCCGACGGAAACGACGCGGCCAACCGGATCGTCTCCGACCGACGCGAGAGCGACGCTGCTGTCTGAAGCGCTCGATCCCGGCTGGCGCCCCACTGAAGGCTTAATGAAAGCTCGACGCTTGCGCTGGTACACTCCCGCGCAAGCGCGACGCGCGGTGCCCGTGAGCGACCAACCCTGGTACAAATTCTCGTGGCGCAACAAATTTGAACATCGTAGTGTCACGAGGGCGCAAGACTGAGCCGGCAGAATTGCACACAGAATCAAACAAAAAAACACGGGTACGGGGTAAGCGTGACCAGAAAATATAAGGTGCTGTTTCTCTGTCGAGAGAATTCAGCACGCAGCATCATTGCCGAAGCTTTGTTGCGGGAACTGGCGGGACACCGGTTCGACGCGTTCAGCGCGGGGCCGGAACCGGCCGCGCGGGTTCATCCATTCGCGGTCGCGCAATTGCGGCCCGGCATCTCGGACCTCGGCATTCTCAGCCCGAAAAGCTGGCTGGAATTCACCGGCGAGTGGGCACCGCGCATGGATCTAGTCGTCGCGCTCGACGAATCCGTCGACGCACATCACACGCCCGCGTTTCCTGGCGAGCCTGCGTCGTGCACCTGGGCCTTCGCCGATCCGCTTGCCGACGACATCGCCGAGTCCGAGCGGGCGCGTCTATTCGAGAAGGTGTTCTGGCAAATCGTGCGGCAGATGAGCGCGTTTATCGAACTGCCGCAATATGCGACGCCGGCCAGCGTTGCGGCCACTGCGGCCGCGATCCCCGCTTTGAGCGCCTCGACGCAGCGCGTCACGACGTGTGACGCCTGAACACTTTGCGCAGGCGCCGCCTCGGTCTTAGTCAGGCCTGAGGCGAAACGCCAGCAAGAGTCACTGCGCGGGTTTCCCTGCATTCATTGAATCGCCGGGCGACACCGGCTGCGGTTTGCCATTGGCCGAATCCATGTTTTTCATGATGGTTCCCGGCATCGGGTCCAGTGGATTCGAGACGGGATCGCCCCAATGGGTCATGCCCGCGGTCGCCGCGCTGTGCGCGTTGCCTCCGCCGCTGCCGCCCTGGCCGTTGCCGCCGCCTTGTGCGAGCGCCGCACCGTTTGCCACGGAAAGCGCGGCGACGCACCCCAGCATGATTTTCAGCATTGAGTTGCGCATGACCTTTCTCCTTGCGAGCTCATCGGCATCAGGACCGCTGTGAGCCGAACGTATACGGCTCGTGATTGCCGTGAGCGGTCCTCGAGATGCAACGCGCCATTGCGCTGCTCTGTCGGGATATACGGCGGGCACAGGCGTCTGGATGCAAATGAGCAATGCGGGGGCAACGCAGGTCAAGCGCACGCGACAACGCATCACATGCGTGCGTGGCACGGGTACAGGCGTGCTTGCGAATCTGCCGAAACAGCGATTTCCACGGAGGAAGTGCGGGGTGATTTCTCTACGCTAGCGGCTGGAAAATGCGGTGGTCTATCGGTTGTTCGAACGCGCAAGCGGGCTTCCGGCGAACGGGTCGTTCTGCCAGTCCACGCGCTTTTTCGGCTGCGGGGCAGGCGCCGGCGCGGCCGACAATTCAAAGTGGTCGATGGATTGACCTGCGCTGATTGCCTGTTTCAGCCACTGGGGCATTTCGCCCTGGCCGTCCCAGCTATCTCCAGTTGCGCTACGGTAGCGTTCAGCCTTTTGCGCGGCCGGCTCGGATGCCAGCACTGCAGCAAGGTCTTCTGGTTTGATGCCAAACTCTTCCATGCGATGGCGGAGATACGCAATCATGCTATCTCGCTTCCTTTCGTCCATAAGATATTCGTCCTTCTAAAACGTCCGGCGTTCTGTCAATTACAGATTGCAAGGGAAATCCGCGAAAGCATCGGCCCATATAAATGGGGACGGCCCGCGGTGTGGTTATCGATTGAAGGAAATTCCAAAGGCAGCATTTAAAAAACGTCGCACCATATATCGCGGCGCAGCAATTAGCCGACCCGGCCGCCTATCAAATTCAGGGATGTCGATCAGTGAATATTCAAGCGCTTTGCCGCGCGGCAAGGAAGGCTGCGTACGACTCACGCTGAGCCTCATGCCCACAAGGGAAAAAACGGTATTGACGATGCACTGATTGCGGCAGGCCGGTTTCATCTCCACGCTCCGTCTCTCGCCGGTACTTCGCGTGGGGCCGATTATTGACGTTATGTCAGCATCATAACGCACTGTGCGGCCAACGCACGTACCGGTCTGGATGATTTTGTGCAAATCCCTTCTATCGAACTACTCCGGCTGCGGCAGACCGGACCGGGTGTTCCGCGATTGAATTCCTGATTGGCCGAGCTATAAAGAAAACAGCGGAGCCAAAATCCGTGCTTCCAGCCTGCGGCGACTGATTCCGGCCAGCCGCGAGAACGCGTCCGACATCGGTTGCAGGTCTGGCAACTCATTACTCGTTTAGTTCGATGACTCGCCGCAGCAGTTGGCATCGGCATCGACTCGTCCGTCAGCCCATTGGGCAGCCTGGCTTTTTTTCGCGGATCAATTCTTTGGAGGACGAGAACTGCTGCGCCGGATTCAAGGAGTCTGGACATGAAACTACGATTATGGATGGCGCTGGCCAGCGCCGTGCTTCTGCTGGTGCCGAAAACTGCGGCCGCGCTGGGCATCGAAGGCCAGCAGAGCACCGGCATGTCGGGCCGCGCGCTGATGCAACAGAACGCGAACGAATCGGCGCAAGCGACGACCGACATGTCGTTCAGCGAATCGGGACAGGGCATGCCCGGCGCCCAGCCGGTGCGCAACGTGTCCTACGGAGGCGTGGCCACGGGGCAATCGGAAGCGGGAGGCCGGCAAGGCCAGCCCTGCACGTCTTCCGGGCCGCAATGCAGAATCTATTTTGGTCGATGACCGGTCTATCTTTGGGAATGCGGTGCGCGATGGCGGGCACCGCTTCCCGTCAGCTGCCGTTATGCGAATGCCATTGTGTGTAGCGGATGATCGGCGCGCTCGCCGAAACGACCCATCATCGTGTTGAAGCCCTGTCCTTCCACGGCGGCGCGCTCGCTGAATCCGCGCAATTCGTCCAGCAGTGCGCGCCACGACGCATGCCAGCGCGTTTCCTTGATGCACGTCCCCAACGAATCCGCGATGCGCAGCACGCCGTTGTCCGGATAGAAGGTGACGGTGAGCGGCATGCCGTCGATCACGCAAGTGGCGGTGCAAGGGCGGGTAGTAACCATGGGCGATGTCCTCTTTTCTTGTGAGCGGATGAGCGGTTGTTAAAAACGCTGACGTGCGCTTCAGCAAGCGCTGTGCCCAGGTGACGCTCGCGCTTCGCCATGCCCTGCCGCGTCATTCGCACGCAGGCAGCTAAGCGTGAGATCCGCACCAATAACCCCACGCTCGACTGCAATTTTCCGGAGTCGTCAGCGAGCGAATTAATACGATGTTATGGTGTAGTCCATTCGGGTTTTCACCCGCTGATTGTCCAGACTGCAATCGCGTCACTTTCCGGCAAGCAGGCCAATATGGCCTGCTTTTTTAATCGTGCCGGGCGATCTGCGACTGGATTAGCGAGGTGCGGCCGCTCCAATCCCACCCGTTGTTAAGAGACTCGCAAACAATACTATGTTGATCGAAGACAATCTGCCCGCGAGCACCGCCTCGCTGGACGATGGCGCCTCGTCGTCCCTGCGTTCCTGGTTGGCTGTCATGGCAGTCGCCATTGGCGCGTTCGCTTTCGTGACGACGGAGTTCTTGCCGGTCGGACTGTTGCCGCGCGTCGCCGCCGATCTGGGCGTGTTGCCTGGCACGGCCGGCCTGATGGTCACCGTCCCCGGCGTCATCGCGGCTATTTCAGCGCCGGGGCTGATGCTGGTGGCGGGGCGCATGGATCGCCGGCGGGTCTTTCTTTTACTGACGGCTTTGCTGCTGGCGTCGAATCTGATTTCCGCGTTTGCGCCGAATTTCCTCTGCATGCTGCTCGGGCGCGCGCTGCTCGGCGCCGCACTGGGCGGTTTCTGGACACTGGCCACGGCGGCCTCCGGGCGTCTCGTGAAGCCGAAGGATTCGGCGCGCGCCATGGCGACGATCCTCACCGGCGTGACGTGCGCAACGGTGATCGGCGTGCCGCTCGGCACGTTCATCGCGAGCTTCGCATCATGGCGCGTGTCGTTCATGGCGACCGGCGTGCTGGTCGCGGTCGCGCTGATCGCGCAATTCTTCTTCGTGCCGTCCTTGCCGTCGACTGCCGCGCTGCGTCTGCGTGATCTGGTGGCGCTGCTGCGCCAGCCGCATCCGCGCCGAAGCATGCTGATGGTGGCACTCGCTTTCGGCGCGCATTTTTCCTCGTACACGTACATCACGCCTTTCCTGCTGCGCAACGCGAATCTGGACATGTCGACCATCACGTGGCTGCTGCTTGGCTTTGGCATTATCGGGTTCTTCTCGAACTTCGCCGTATCGTCGACGGTCACGCGCAATCTGAAAGTGTCGGTTGGTGCGATGGTTTCACTGCTGATGTTCGCCCTGGTGTTGCTACCGCCGCTGCAGCATTCGACGATCGGCGTCGTGACGCTGGTGCTTGCCTGGGGCATTTCCTTCGGCGCGTTGCCGCTGTGTTTCAGCATCTGGATTCAGCGTGCCACGCCGGATTCGCCCGAAGCCGGCTCGGCATTGTTCGTGAGCATCATTCAGGTGGCGATTGCGATGGGGTCGCTGGTGGGCGGCGTGGTGGTCGATCATGTGGGGATTTCCGCGGACTTTCTGTTCGGTAGCGGCCTCGCGTTGCTGGGGCTCGCCGCGCTGGCCAGCTTTGGCCGCAGCGAGCAGAAGGTCGCCGCTGAAGCGGTGGCTTGCCCGGCGTGTACGGAATAATTGTCGGGTATCGGTCCAGCCGTTCGGACCATGCTCACGATAGTTCAACTCGACCGCGAAAGAGTGATGAATCGACAACGCGATCAAGGCATGAAACGACACTTGCGATGGACGCTGTTGGCAATGGTCACGCTCAGTTCCGCGTCTGCATTCGCCGCCAGCTTCGACTGCGGCCGGGCGCGCTTGCCGGACGAAAAGGCCGTATGCGCATCACGGCAACTGAGTGAGATGGACGTCGAAATGTCCGTGCGCTACCAGATGCTCACGGGCCTGGTTGCAATGGGCACGCGGGGCAATATGCAGGACGAGCAGCAGGTGTGGCTGAAGTCCAGAAAAGCATGCGGCGGTAATCAATCGTGTCTGCTCAATGCCTACCGAAGACGCATTGGCACGCTCAAGGACGACTATGCCCGGCTCGCGAGTCGGGGGCCGTTTTGAGTGCGCCGGGTGTCGTCCAGAAACGGATGCGTGATAAGAACGAGGAACGCAAGCCGAATTCGATCCGTCGGTGAGCGGCGGGAGCGCCCGGCGCGCGTCTCCCGCGCGCGACCGAACGTATCACTCACGTCGGAGTCTCAACGCGTTACCATGAAATCCTTCCGCCGCTTACCATCCGATTCAGGTCCCGATGCGCTCAACTTTTACCAAATGGCTTTTTATCGTCTACCTGCTCGGTAGCGGCACGCTGTATTCAATCCTCATCCTGCTTCTCTTTCCCTTCGTCGGACGCGCTGGACGATACTGGCTCGCCAAGCAGTGGTGTCGTGCGCTGGTTTTCGTCATGCGTTGGCTACCCGGCGTTTCATGTTCGGTAGACGGGCTCGACAATCTTCCCGACGGCCCGGTGATCATCCTGAGCCGTCATGAGTCGACGTGGGAAACGCTCGCATTCCTCGCGCTTTTCCCGCGCCGCATCAGTTTTGTGTTCAAGGAGGATCTTCTGCGCATCCCGTTCTTCGGCTGGGTGTTGCGCGGCCTCGATATGGTCAGCCTGAATCGCGGTTCCGCGCGACAGGCTCACCAGGCTGTGACTAAGGAAAGCGCCGAGAGGCTGGCCAAGGGCGACGTCGTCGTCATTTTCCCGGAGGGCACCCGGGTGGCGCACGATGCACCGTTGCGAATGACGTCCGGGGGCGTTCGGCTGGCGTGCGCGACCGGCGTGCCGGCTGTGCCCGTGGTGTTGAACGCGGGCAAGGTCTGGCCGACGAAAGGCTGGCCCGACGGCCGCGGGCATATTCGAGTGGTGGTCGGCCCGCCGTTGTCTCCGCAGGACATGACTCAGCAGGAATTGAGTCACGCGGTTCACGAGTGGATGAAAAACGAACTGCTGCGGCTTTGATGATTTTCGAGCCGAGCGGTGACGCACGGATCATCTGGAGACGCGGAGCCTGGCGTACCGCTCGATTGAACTGGAACCCAATTGAGCATAAGGTGATTGCTCCCTAGTCCAATCGGAGTCCGGTATGCGATGTCTTGCAATGACTGCGGCCGCATTGATGGCCGCTGGTTTCACCCTGTCCGCGAGTGCCCAGGTTGTCGTCACCATCGGTCATTCGGCGCCGCTCACCGGTCCGCAGGCACCGAACGGCAAGGACAACGAGAACGGGGCGCGGCTCGCCATCGACGAGTTGAACAAGGCGGGCGTCACTGTCTCGGGTCAGAAGGTCACCTTTAAACTGGACTCGGAAGACGACCAGGCGGACCCGAAAATCGGCGTGCAGGTTGCGCAGAAACTGGTGGACAGCGGCGTAGTCGCGGTGGTCGGACCGTACAACTCGGGCGTGGCGATTCCCGCCTCGCGCGTCTACAACACCGGCAATGTGCCGATGCTGCCGGTCGCATCGAACCCGGCGCTGACCAAGCAGGGCTTCAAGAACATCTTCCGGATCGGCGCGAGCGACGAGCAACTGGGTGGCACGATGGGGCAGTTCGCCGCGAAGACCTTGAAGGCCAAGACGGCTGCTGTCATCGACGATCGCACGGCGTATGGTCAAGGCGTCGCCGAACAGTTCACGAAGGTCGCCAAGGCGAACGGCATTCAGATCGTGGCTCAGGAATTCACCAACTCGTCGGCGACCGACTTCCTCGGCATTCTGACGACCATCAAGGCCAAAAATCCCGATGTGATTTTCTTCGGCGGGTACGCGTCGCAGGGGGCGCCGATGGCCAAACAGATGCGCCAACGCGGACTGAGGGCGAAGCTGCTCGGCGGCGACGGCATCTGCTCGGCTGACATGGGCAAGGTTGCCGGCGAAGCGGCATCGATCGTGTATTGCGCGCAGGGCGGCATTGCGCTGGAGAAGACAGCGGCCGGCCGCGAATTTCTGCAAAAGTACAAGGCGGCCTATAACATCGATACGCAGGTCTATGCCGTGAGTTACTACGACGGCGTCAAGTTGCTGGCCGACGCGATGGTGAAGGCGGGAACCACAACGGACAAGGCCAAGCTGACCGCCCAACTCGCGAAGGAAAACTATAAGGGCGTCGCGGGCACCTATTCGTTCGACGAGTCCGGTGACCTGAAGGGCGCGCCGACCACCGTGTACGTCATCAAGAACGGCTTGCCGGTCCCTTACGGACAGTAACGGCAAGCGACCCATTGACTTCATGAAGCAAACATGAAAATTTCACGCACTATCCAGACTGTTGAAGTTCACACCGGCGGCGAGGCATTCCGCATTGTCACCAGCGGTTTGCCGCGTCTGCCCGGCGACACGATCGTCAAGCGGCGCGCATGGCTGAAGGAAAACGCCGACGATATCCGCCGGGCGTTGATGTTCGAACCGCGTGGGCATGCCGATATGTACGGCGGGTATCTGACAGAACCAGTCAGCCCGAATGCCGACTTCGGCATCATCTTCCTTCACAACGAAGGGTACAGCGACCATTGCGGCCACGGTGTCATCGCGCTGTCGACGGCGGCGGTCGAACTGGGTTGGGTTCAGCGTGAGATACCCGAAACCGAAACGCGCGTGGGCATCGACGCGCCGTGCGGGTTCATCGAAGCATTCGTGAAGTGGGATGGCGAGCACGCCGGCAATGTCCGCTTCGTCAACGTGCCGTCGTTTATCTGGAAGCAGGACGTGACCGTCGAGACACCGTCGTTCGGTTCGGTGACGGGCGATATCGCGTTCGGCGGCGCGTTCTACTTTTACACCGACGGCGAGCCGCATGGTCTCGCGGTGCGGGAGTCGTCGGTGGAAGAGCTCATCCGCTTCGGCGATGAAGTCAAGCAGGCGGCCAACAAGGCGTTTCCTGTCGAGCATCCTTTTATCCCCGAGATCAACCACATCTACGGCACCATCATTGCGAATGCGCCGCGGCATGCGGCTTCGACGCAAGCCAACTGTTGTGTGTTTGCCGATCGTGAGGTGGACCGTTCACCGACCGGCTCCGGAACGGGAGGCCGGGTCGCGCAGCTTTATTTGCGTGGAAAGCTGGGCAAGGACGACACCCTGGTGAACGAGTCCATTATCGGCACCGTGTTCAAAGGGCGCGTCCTGAGCGAAACCACGGTGGGCGATTTCAAGGCCGTCATTCCGGAAGTCGAAGGCAACGCCTTTGTGTGCGGCTTCGCGACCTGGATTATCGACGAGCGTGACCCGCTGACCTACGGGTTTCTGGTGCGTTAGGTCAGACGAGCAACGAGGCCTAGAACCGCTCGACCCACGGGCGCAGTTCGACCTCCCACGTCCACGCGCTGCGATGCTGACGATGAATGTGAAGGTATTCCCTTGCAATGGCATCGGGGTCCAGCCATTTGTCGTCCGCGCCGCCTTCTTCCGGACCTCTCGCGCTGCTGGCGATGCCGCCGTCGATCACGAAATGCGCAACGTGAATATTCTTTGGCGCCAACTCGCGCGCCATGCATTGGGCCATGCCTCGTAGCGCAAATTTGCCCATGGCGAATGGTGTCGAGCCGGGCAGTCCTTTCACGCTGGCAGTCGCGCCGGTCAGCAGTACAGTGCCGTGGCCGCGCGCCAACATGCGCACCGCCGCGGCCTGGGCCACGAGAAAGCCGCCGAGGGCAGTCACTTTGAAGGCGTCTTCGAGCTTCTGTGGCTCGATGGCTTCAACTGGCGCGCGATAGCGGCCGCTCGCGTTGTACACGACGAGATCGGGGACGCCGAATGCTTTTTCCACGCGCTCGAAGAGTGCCGTGACCTGGTCTGTTTGACTGGCGTCGCAACTCACGGGCAGGGCGCCCGTCTCGTCGACCAGGTCCGTCAGCTTGCTGGTATCGCGGGCGGCGAGCGCGACCTGCATGCCCTCCGCCGAAAACAGGCGTGCGAGGGAGGCGCTCAAGCCCTTACCCGCGCCGACAATCAATGCAGTCTCAGTTCGACTCATGGTTCCTCCGGAATCAACAGGGAAGCGCTGCGGCGTGTGTGTGCCGCATCATGCCTTGCTGATTGTAGGCGTTCACCGTGAATGGCACTGAGCTGACGGATGGTGGCGTCGCTTGCCTAAGGAGAGGCTTCGATTACGCTCCAGACCCGTTCGTCGGAGTCGCCCGTGAATTGTCTGGCGATAACGGCCCGGCATTTATCGCAGCGATAGTGCTCGAGGACGAGCGTGCCGTTGCACTCCGCGACACCGATGAGCGTGAGGTTTTCCTGCCGTTGCACATCGACTGGCAGGCCGTCGATGTAGGAGCATCCATCGCAGACTTCCATGGCGCCTCCTGACGTTCGCATCCATCGTTCGAAATGAGCCCGCGCGGAGCGGGCGAAGACTGATGCACCCGGTGACAGCGCGGGCCAAATCAGTATCCGGCTCGATGGAGCGGTTGTGCAAGTGCAAAAAAATAAAGTAAAAGGGGTTGGATGGGGCCGTCCCTCCGGGGTTTGAGCGCGATTGCGCTGCACTAGTATGGACCAGCGAGGCGTGCGCTGCCACAGGGATAAGGCGTCGTCCTGGCAACGGTGACGCAGGCACGGACGTCCAATGAAGCGCTCTACATCTTCGAGTCGACCCAGATACGCCCCCAAGCGGTTGCGTAGCCGATTGCCTGTTCGTGGTCGTAGAAAAAGTCTAGCGAGTTGAACGCGCGCGGAGGGCGTCCGGGTTCTTCGATGACGAGATCCGCCGAGTGCAAGCCATCGCCCGTGGGCGTCGTACTTGCACGCAGACCGAATCCCCGATGAAAACTGACTCTGCTGGCCGGTGTATTCAGCTGGATTTGCATTCGATTTTTATGGGCAACAACAGCCCGCTCTCTCTCTCAGTGGCGCGATTGTCCCGTCAATATATGAAGTTTCAATGACGGGGAGGGCGGATTAATACCAGGGTTTGCCTCGCTTTCCGCGATCCACTTTTGTTATCACCCCCTCCAATACTCGAATTGTTAGCGCATCGCAGCGCTCGTATATTGGCTGAACCGTCAGCACAAGCAGCACTGACAGCACAACCAGCCGGCATACAACAACACAAAGGCACGCCGCATAGGCCTGCCAAGGAGCACAGCGATGAATCGAATCGATCTGGAGGGGCGCGTAGTCGCCATTACCGGCGGCGCGCGTGGCATTGGCTACGCGGTGGCGCAACGGGCGCTGAACTCGGGCGCCTCGGTCGCGCTATGGGACGTGGACGCGGACCGCCTCGCGCGCAGCCAGCGTGAGCTTAGCGAACTGGGCAAAGTCACCGCGGTCACCGTCGAACTCACGCAGGAAGCCGCCGTCGCGCAGGCGGTGGCGCAAACCGTCGCGGATCATGGCGCGATCGACGTGCTGATCAATTGCGCCGGCATTACCGGCGGCAACGGCGCCACGTGGGAACTGGAGCCCGACGTCTGGCGCCGCGTGATCGACGTGAACCTGATCGGCCCGTATCTCACCTGTCGCGCGGTCGTGCCGCAAATGCTCAAGCAGGGCTATGGCCGGATCGTCAATATCGCCTCGGTGGCCGGCAAGGAGGGCAACCCGAACGCCTCGCACTACAGCGCCTCCAAGGCAGGTCTCATCGGCCTGACCAAATCGCTCGGCAAGGAACTCGCGACGAAGAACATTCTCGTCAATGCCGTCACACCGGCCGCGGCCAAAACCGAGATCTTCGATTCGATGTCGCAGCAGCACATCGACTACATGCTCTCGAAGATTCCGATGAACCGTTTCCTGTTGCCGGAAGAAGCGGCGTCGCTGATTCTGTGGCTCTCGTCCGAGGACTGCGCGTTCAGCACCGGATCGGTGTTCGACCTGTCCGGCGGTCGCGCAACGTACTGAGGCGACGCGGCATCACGCGAGCCTGATCTCAGTAGCGGTACACAAGACAAGAAAACGCAGAGCCGCCGCCCGCGCGCTCTGCGAAGGAGACGACATGGAAGCGCCTGCGCCCGTTTCACTCGAGGCGATCAACAGCAAGGTTATGCGCCGGCTGCTGCCGTTTCTGCTGCTGATGTACGTGCTGGCATTTCTCGATCGCGCCAATATCGGTTTCGCGCAGAAGGCCTTGCAGCACGATACCGGTCTGTCGAATGCGGCGTTTGCGTTCGGTGCGGGGGTGTTTTTCGTCGGCTATGCGTTGTTCGAGGTGCCGAGCAATCTTCTGTTGCATCGGGTCGGCGCGCGTGCCTGGATGTGCCGGATCATGGTGACGTGGGGGCTCGTATCGGCGGCCATGTGCCTTGCTCATACGCCAACCGCGTTCTACACGCTGCGGTTTCTGCTCGGCGTCGCCGAGGCGGGTTTCTTTCCCGGCGTGATCTATTATCTGACGCACTGGTTTCCGCAGTCGTCCCGGGCGCGCGCGGTGGGCGTCTTCTATTTCGGCGCGCCGCTGGCGTTTATTTTCGGTAGCCCCTTGTCGGGCTCGCTGCTCGAATTGCACGGTGCACTTGGACTTACCGGCTGGCAATGGCTCTTTCTGGTGGAAGGCGCGCTGGCGTCAGTGGTCGGCGTGTGGGCCTTCTGGTATCTCGACAATCGTCCCGAAGATGCGCGTTGGCTCGAACCGCAAGAGCGCGCCAGCTTGCGCGCGGCTCTCGACGACGACGCACTGCTTGCGTCCGCGCACGGCCCGCATCGCATTCTCGCGGCGCTGGTGGACCGCCGTGTGTTGCTGCTGTCGGCGATCTATCTGCTGATCCAGATGAGCGTGTACGGCGTGATCTTTTATTTGCCGCAACAGGTGGCGGCATTCCTTGGCACGACGGTCGGTTTGCGCGTGGGACTCGTCGCCGCGTTGCCGTGGCTGTGCGCGCTGGCCGTGACCTGGTATGTGCCGCGGCGCGCGGATCGCACGGGTGAGCATCGGCGTTGGGCGGTGGCCTTGCTGATCGTCGCCGGGCTCGGCATCGGCGTGTCGGGACTCGTGCATAGCCCGCTGCTCGGCTTGCTCGCCCTTTGTTGTGCGGCGAGCGGTTTTATCGCGGCGCAGCCGCTCTTCTGGACCTTCCCCACGCGTTACCTCACGGGCGCTGCCGCGGCGGGCGGCATCGCCTTGATTAATTCGCTCGGCGGACTCGGCGGCTTCATCGCACCGAGCTTGCGCACCGCGGCGGAACACGCGTTTTCGTCGACGTCGGCGGGACTGGTCGTGCTGGGCGTGTCGAGTCTGCTCGCCGCGCTGCTGATCGGCACGCTCTTGCGCCGCGATCCCGCGCAGCCGCACACCACTTTCGAAACCTTACTGCATCGCGCCCGCTAGGCGCTCGCTCGACGCACTCATAACGGAGCCCCATTCATGGCCATGCCTACCATCCGGCACGTGCGTGCCTTCATCGTCCGCGGCGGCGGTGCGGATTATCACGACCAACCCGGCGGACACTGGATCGACGATCACATTTCCACGCCGATGGCGCGTTATCCGGAGTATCGGCAGAGCCGCCAGTCGTTCGGTATCAACGTGCTCGGCACGCTGGTGGTGGAGATCGAAGCGAGCGACGGCACCGTCGGTTTCGCGGTGACGACGGGCGGCGAGATCGGCGCATTCATCGTCGAGAAACATCTCGCGCGTTTTCTCGAAGGCCAACTCGTTACCGACATCGAGAAGATGTGGGATCAGATGTACTTCTCCACGTTGTACTACGGCCGCAAAGGCGTGGTGCTGAATACGATCTCGGGCGTCGATCTCGCGTTGTGGGATCTGCTCGCGAAAGTGCGCAAGGAGCCGGTGTACCAGCTATTGGGCGGTCCGGTGCGCGACGAACTCGTGTTCTACGCAACCGGCGCGCGGCCCGATCTCGCGAAGGAGATGGGTTTTATCGGCGGCAAGCTGCCGTTGCAGCACGGTCCGGCTGAAGGCGAAGCGGGCCTCAAGCAGAATCTGGAAAAGCTCGCGGACATGCGCAGCCGCGTCGGCGACGACTTCTGGCTGATGTACGACTGCTGGATGAGCCTCGACGTGCCGTATGCGACGCGGCTCGCGCAAGCGGCGCACGAATACGGCCTCAAGTGGATTGAAGAATGCCTGCCGCCCGACGACTACTGGGGTTACGCCGAACTGCGCCGCAACGTGCCGCGCGGCATGATGGTGTCGACCGGCGAACACGAAGCGACGCGCTGGGGCTTTCGCATGCTGCTCGAGATGCAATGTTGCGATCTGATTCAACCGGATGTCGGCTGGTGCGGCGGCATTACCGAATTGATCAAGATCTCCGCGTTAGCGGATGCCCATAATGTGATGGTCGTGCCGCACGGTTCATCGGTGTATAGCTATCACTTCGTGGTCACGCGGCACAACTCGCCGTTCGCCGAGTTTCTGATGATGGCGCCCAAGGCTGACGAGGTCGTGCCGATGTTCACGCCGCTGCTGCTCGACGAGCCGGTGCCGGTGAACGGACGCATGAAGGTGCCGGACACGCCGGGATTCGGTGTGAGGCTGAATCCGGAATGTGCATTGGTGCGGCCTTATCCGCGTTGATTACGCGCGTTGATTGCGTTAGTTGAGTTGCGGCGCTCGCTGCGCGTAACCCGCCGCAACGTAGAAACATAAAAGGAGAATGACGTGCTGCTCAAGGACAAGGTCGTGATCGTCACCGGCGGCTCGCGCGGCATCGGCCGTGCGATCGCGGTTGCGTGCGCAACCGAAGGTGCGGACGTGGCGATCAACTACTGGGGCGATAACGATGCATCGTATGGACGCCGCTCCGCGGTCGCGGAAGTGGTCGCCGAAATCGAGGCGCTGGGGCGGCGCGTGATTGCGATCGAGGGCAACGTCGCCGCGCGCGAAACCGGTCAGCAACTGGTGCGCCATACGGTCGAAGCTTTCGGCAAAGTCGACGTGCTAGCCAGCAACGCGGGCATCTGTCCGTTCCACGCGTTTCTCGACATGCCGCCGGAAGTATTGGAATCGACGGTGGCGGTCAATCTGAACGGCGCCTTCTATGTCACGCAAGCCGCCGCGCAACAGATGAAGCTGCAGGGCACGGGCGGCGCGATCGTGGCGACGAGTTCGATCAGCGCGCTAGTGGGCGGCGGCATGCAAACGCATTACACGCCGACCAAGGCTGGCGTGCATTCGCTGATGCAATCCTGCGCAGTCGCATTGGGACCGTACGGCATTCGCTGCAACTCGGTGATGCCGGGCACCATCGCAACCGACCTGAATGCGGAAGACCTCGCCGACGAAGCCAAAAAAGCCTACTTCGAAAGGCGCATTCCGCTCGGCAGACTGGGCCGCCCGGAAGATGTCGCCGATTGCGTGACGTTCCTCGCTTCCGACCGCGCGCGCTATGTGACCGGCGCGGCGTTGCTGGTGGACGGCGGTCTCTTCGTCAACCTGCAGTAACGCGCCGATGCCGATTTCAGTTCACGGGAGCCGAAGACGCGATCACCGAGTCGGGAGCGGCCGCGGCGGTGTCATCGCGCTTGAGCTTGCGCGAGAAACCGCGCAACAGGTCGATGAAGCGCAACGCCGGTTCGGCGAGCGGTTCTTCCTTGCGCGTGAGAATGCCGAAGCCGGCGAGGCTCTTGCCGATTTCGAGCGGCAGTGCGACCAGCAGTTTGCCGCGCAAATGATCACGCACCACCGACTCGGGCAGCATCGCCACCGCATCGTAATTTTCGAGCAATTGCAGCGTGGCGAAAATCGACGCGCATTCGGTCAGGTTCACCGGCGTGGCCAGTCCCGCGCGCGCGAGTTCCTCTTCGAACAGTACACGCGCCGGACTGGTGACAGGTTGCGCCACCCACGGCCAGTCGATCAGTTCACGCAGCGTGAGGCGCGTGCGCTGCGCGAGCGGATGCACCGAACGCACCACCAGCAACAACGTCTCGCGCGCGAGCGGCTCGAAACTGAAATCGTTGTGTTGCAGCGGACTGGTCAGGCGCCCAAGCGCCAGATCGACTTCGCGGCGATGCAGCAATTGCACGACCTGGTCGCTGGTTTCGCCGAGAATGCGCACGTTCAGCAGCGGGCTTTCGGTTTTCAGCGCGGCGACCGCCATGGCGAGCAGATCGGGCGCGGCGCCCATGATCGCGCCGACCGTCAGTTGGCCGTGACCGCCGCGGCGTTTCACGTCGAGGTCTTCGGCGAAACGGGTCAGTTCGGCCAGCGCGCGCCGCGCGTAAGCCAGCGTGACGACGCCGAGCGGCGTGGGCGTCATGCCGCGCGCGTTGCGCTCGAACAGCAGGAAGCCGAACGCTTCTTCGATATCGCCGAGCATGCGGCTCGCGCTCGGCTGGGCCACGTTGACGGCCTCGGCGGCCTGATGGAGATTGCGCGCGTCGTCGAGCGCGACGAGCAGCGCGAGGTGTTTGAACTTGAGCCGATTGACGAGTGCGACGGTTGCTGAGTGTTGGCTCATGGGGCGGGTGCGATTCGGTTTGTGGATCGCCCAATCCCAACTTCGGATTGAGATGCTATCGACGCAGGAATTATAGTCGTATCAGACGCTTCCACGCTTCGCAGGAAAAGCGCCCGGATACGACGGGAGACAGGCCGCAATGGAGACAATCGCTTTCCGGATGGTGCTCAACCCCGGCATGCGCGAGGAATACGAACGACGTCATGCGCAAATCTGGCCTGAGCTGGTTGATGCATTGCACAACGCCGGTGTGCGCGACTATCGGATTTTCTTCGATCCGGGCTCGGATCATCTTTTCGCCGTGCTGACGCGAAACAGCCATCACACCATGGACGAACTGCCGCAACTCGAGGTGATGCGCAAATGGTGGGATTACATGGCCGACATCATGCAGACGGCCCCGGATCACACGCCCGTGCAGCAGCCGCTCGAACCGGTCTTTCATTTGAATTCGCTAAGCTGAACTGATCCGGCAGGATCTCAAACCTCGAAACGACTTTACCGGACGGAGGATGTCGCATGCAGGTGGTCGATTCGCATATCCATTTGTGGGATCTGAAAACGCATCGCTATCCGTGGCTGGAAAACCCGGGCGTGTCGTTCGTGGGCGACGCGCGCGATCTGAAGCACGACTACCTGCTCGACGATCTGTTGAGCGAAGCGGGCGATATCGACGTGCTGAAACTCGTGCACGTCGAAGCGAATCACGATCCCGCCGATCCAGTCGAAGAAACGCGCTGGCTGCAGTCCATTGCGGATCGCAAGGAATCGCGCGGCATGCCGAACGCGATCGTCGCCGCGGTGGATCTGTCTGCGCCGAATGCGCCGGCCGTGCTCGAAGCGCATGCATCGTTCGCCAACACGCGTGGCATCCGGCAGATTCTGAACGTGCACGAGAACAAGCTGTTCGATTACGTCGGCCGTCATTTCATGCGCGAGCCGCAATGGCGCGAGCACTTTGCGTTGCTGCGCCGTTACGACATGTCGTTCGATCTGCAACTGTATCCGTCACAGATGGAAGAGGCGGCGGCGTTGGCGCGCGCGCATGGCGACACGCAGTTCGTGATCAACCACGCGGGCATGTTCGTCGACCGCAGCAGCGTGGCCGGTTATCGCGCATGGCGCGACGGCATGCGCTTGCTCGCGGGTTGCCGCAATGTCGCCGTGAAGATCAGCGGACTCGCGATGTTCGATCATAAGTGGACTGTTGAAAGCCTGCGGCCTTACGTACTCGAAACGATAGATACATTCGGCGTCGAGCGGGCGATGTTCGCCTCGAACTTTCCGGTCGACCGGCTGTTCGGCTCTTACGCGGATTTGTGGCATGCGTATGCGTCGATTGTGGAGGGCGCGAGCGTCGTCGAAAAAGAAGCGCTGTTTTGCCGTAACGCGGAACGTTGCTACCGCATCTGAAAGACGTTGCCTGGAACACGAAAAAGAAGGAGACACGTAGTGCAGCAACCCACATCCGCTGTGCCGAGGCTCGAATTGCGGCATGCGAGTAAATCTTTCGGGCGGGTTCGCGCGCTCTCCGACGGCGACCTCGCGCTCTGGCCGGGCGAAGTGCATGCCTTGCTCGGCGAAAACGGCGCAGGCAAATCCACGGTCGTGAAGATTCTCGCGGGCGTGCATCAGCCGGACACCGGCGAGTTGTTGGTGGACGGCGCGGCGCGCCGCTTCGCGACACCCGCCGAGGCGCGCGACGCCGGGCTCGCGGTCATCTATCAGGAACCGACGCTGTTCTTCGATCTGTCGATCGCGGAGAATATCTTCATGGGACGGCAACCGGTCGACCGCATCGGCCGGATTCAGTACGACGCGATGCGCCGCGAGGTGGACGGCTTGCTGGCGTCGCTCGGTGTGGATCTGCGCGCCGATCAACTGGTGCGTGGTTTGTCGATTGCCGATCAGCAGGTGATCGAAATTGCCAAGGCGTTGTCGCTGAACGCCAACGTGCTGATCATGGACGAACCGACCGCGGCGTTGTCGCTGCCCGAAGTGGAGCGGCTCTTTGCCATCGTGCGCAAGCTGCGCGAGCGTGACGTGGCGATTCTGTTCATCACGCACCGGCTCGACGAAGTATTCGCGCTGACACAACGCGTCACGATCATGCGCGACGGCGCGAAAGTCTTCGACGGTTTGACCGCCGATCTCAACACCGAGTCGATCGTCGCCAAAATGGTCGGACGCGATCTGGAAACCTTCTATCCGAAGGCCGAGCGGCCGCCCGGCGAAGTGCGCCTGTCGGTACGTGGCCTCACGCGCATCGGCGTGTTCAAGGACATTTCCTTCGACGTGCGCGCGGGCGAGATCGTCGCGCTCGCCGGACTGGTCGGCGCGGGGCGCAGCGAAGTCGCGCGGGCGATCTTCGGCATCGATCCACTCGACTCGGGCGAAATCTGGATTGCCGGCGAGCGTCTCACCGCTGGACGCCCTGCGGCCGCAGTGCGCGCTGGACTCGCACTCGTGCCGGAGGATCGTCGGCAGCAAGGACTCGCGCTGGAATTGAGCATCGCGCGCAATGCATCGATGACGGTGCTCGGGCGTCTCGTCAAACACGGCCTCATCTCCACGCGCAGCGAGACGCAACTCGCTAATCAATGGGGCACGCGCCTGCGCCTCAAGGCAGGCGATCCCAACGCGCCGGTCGGCACGTTGTCGGGTGGCAATCAGCAGAAGGTCGTGCTCGGCAAATGGCTGGCCACGGGACCAAAAGTGCTGATCATCGACGAACCCACGCGCGGCATCGACGTCGGCGCGAAGGCCGAGGTGTATAGCGCGCTCGCCGAACTGGTGCGCGACGGCATGGCGGTGCTGATGATCTCGAGCGAATTGCCGGAAGTCCTCGGCATGGCCGACCGCGTGCTGGTGATGCACGAGGGGCGTATCAGCGCGGATATAGCGCGTGCCGATGCCGACGAGGAACGCATCATGGGCGCGGCACTTGGCCAACCCGGTCAACCGATTTCACCGCTGGGACACGCCGCATGATGCGCCATTCTTCCACTCATCCCGCACCGGTGCAGGCGCCGGTCTCGAAGCGCGCGGTCAGTTCGCCGGGCGGTTTCGCCGCAAGCATCGCGAAGAGCCGCGAGACGACGCTCTTCGTCGTGCTGGTTCTGTTGATCGTGGGCACCGGGCTCGCGAAGCCTCAGTTTCTGAATCTGCAGAATCTGCGTGACGTGCTGCTGAATGTGTCGATTATCAGCTTGCTGACAGCCGGCATGACCGTGGTGATCCTGATGCGGCATATCGATCTCTCGGTCGGATCGACGGTCGGCGTCAGCGCGTATGCGGTCGGCAGTCTGTATGTCGCGTTTCCGCATATGCCGGTGATCGTCGCTTTGGGAGCGGGGCTAGCCATCGGTCTGGTAGCGGGCACCATCAACGCGCTGCTGGTCGCGGTAGGGCGCGTGCCGTCGCTCGTCGCGACGCTGTCCACGCTGTACATTTTTCGCGGTGCGGACTACGCGTGGGTGCACGGCGGACAGATCAACGCCACCAGCTTGCCCGATGCGTTTTCGCGTCTTGCCACAGGCACGTTCCTCGGCATCCCGACACTCGCACTGATCGCGATCGTCGTGCTGATTGGTCTTGCCATCTATCTGAAGCAGTTTCGCGGCGGCCGCGAACACTACGCGATCGGCTCGAATCCGGAGGCGGCGCGTCTGGCCGGCGTGAATGTCGAACGTCGCGTGATGGCCGGGTTCCTGCTGTCCGGCGCGATTGCCGGTTTTGCGGGCGCATTGTGGCTGGCCCGCTTCGGCACCGTGGATGCGAGCACTGCGAAGGGCATCGAATTGCAGGTGGTGGCCGCCGCGGTGGTGGGCAGCGTCGCGATCACCGGCGGCGTCGGCACGATTCTCGGCGCGACGCTCGGCGCGCTCGTGCTCGGCGTGATCAGCATCGCGCTGGTGGTGCTGCACGTGTCGCCGTTCTGGGAGCAGGCCATTGAAGGCGCATTGATCGTCGCCGCGATCACCGCCGATACCTTGCTGGCCCGCTCCGTCGCCAAACGCATGATGAGGAAACGCGATCATGGCTAAACCCGATTCCGCGCTGCTCACGCGCAAACGCGAAACGCCGCTGCAATGGGAAGTGCTGCTGGTAATCGTGCTGATTCTTTCGCTCGCGCTCGGACGCTTGCTGTCGCCGGTGTTTCTGACCGGCGCGAATCTGAGCAACGTGCTAGCCGATCTGACCGAGATCGCTTTGATGGCGCTGCCGATGACGCTCATCATCGTCGCCGCCGAAATCGATCTGTCGGTGGCGTCGGTGCTCGGCGCATCCAGCGCGTTGATGGGCGTGCTGTGGCACATGGGCTTGCCGATGCCGCTCGTGATCGTGCTGGTGCTGGCCGCCGGCGCGTTGGCCGGGTTACTGAACGGCCTCGTGATCGTCAAACTCAATCTGCCTTCGCTCGCGGTCACGATCGGCACGCTGGCGCTGTTTCGCGGCCTTGCCTATGTGTTGCTCGGCGACCAGGCGGTGGCGGATTTCCCGCCCGCTTATACGGCGTTCGGCATGGACACGCTGGGCGGGAGTTTCATACCGTTGCCGTTTGTCATCGTGATCGTCGGCGCGATCGTCTTCACCGTGCTGCTGCAGTCCACGGCGTTCGGCCGCAGTCTCTACGCGATCGGCGCGAATCCGACCGCCGCGGCGTTCTCCGGCATCGAAGTGGCGAAGATCCGCTTGCGTCTGTTCGTGCTGTCCGGTGCCATGAGCGCGCTGGCGGGCATCGTCTATACGCTGCGCTTTACCAGCGCGCGCGGCGACAATGGCGAAGGTTTCGAGTTGTCGGTGATCGCGGCGGTGCTGTTCGGCGGCGTGAGTATTTTCGGCGGACGCGGGTCGATGATCGGCGTGCTGCTGTCGCTGCTGATCATCGGCGTGCTGAAAAACGCGCTGACGCTCGACGACGTGTCCAGCGAAACGCTCACCATCGTTACCGGCGTGCTGCTGCTGGCGTCGGTGCTGATACCGAATCTGGTTGCCCGCTGGCGCGCGGCGCGCGACCGGCGTTTCATCGCGAAGTCCGCTTCTTCCATCTAACGTTTTTAGCAAGGCCTGCGTCTACGAAGAGAAAGTCCAACAACCGATAACCCGGACAACACCACGTCCAACAACAAGGCAGGAGACACTCTATGTTCAAACCTCTACGTCACACCGGCACCGCGGCGCTGTGCGTCGCGTTGATCGCGATCAGTTGCGCCGCGTCCGCCGCGGGCCTGAAAAGCGGCCTGAAAATCGCATTCTTGCCGAAGCAGATCAACAACCCCTACGAAGTGATCGCCGACGACGGCGGCATGGCCGCGATCAAGGAATTCGGCGGCGTGGGCAAAGCGGTGGGTCCGTCGGACGCGGGTGCGTCGTCGCAAGTGCAGTACATCAATACGCTGATCACACAGCGCCAGGACGCGATCGTGATTGCCGCCAACGACGCCAATGCGGTGGTGCCGTATCTGAAGAAGGCGATGTCGCAAGGCATCAAGGTCGTGACCTTCGACTCGGACACGGCGCCCGAAGGCCGGCAACTGTTCGTCAACCAGGCGAACGCGGAAGGCATCGGCCGCGGCCAGATTCAACTGGTGTCCAAACTGATGGGCGGCGAGGGCGAGTTCGCGGTGCTGTCGGCCACGCCTAACGCGACCAATCAGAACACGTGGATCAAGTGGATGCAGGAGGAGTTGAAGAAGCCGGAGTATGCGAAGATCAAGCTCGTGAAAATCGCCTACGGTAACGATGACGATCAGAAGTCGTTCGTCGAAACGCAGGGCTTGTTGCAGGCGTATCCGAACCTGAAGGCGATCGTCGCGCCGACCACGGTCGGCATTGCCGCCGCCGCGCGCTATATCTCGACCTCGTCGAGCAAGGGCAAGGTGGCGGTGACTGGTCTGGGCACACCGAATCAGATGCGCGCGTTCGTGAAGAACGGCACTGTGAAGGCGTTCCAGTTGTGGGATCCGGGTCAACTCGGCTACCTGGCCGCATATGCCGCGGCGGCGCTGTCGTCGGGTACAATCAGCGGTAAGGAAGGCGAGTCGTTCGACGCCGGCAAGCTCGGCAAACGCACCATCGGGCCGCAAGGCGAAATCATTCTTGGACCGCCGACCACGTTTGATTCGAGCAATATCGATAACTTCAATTTCTGAGCGGCAACACTTCACCGCGTGACGTTGCGCGGCTGAAGTGTTTGGCAACGCACGAAACACGCGGCGCGAGGGCGATTCAGCGGTCCACGCGCCGCGTGTTTTTTAAAGCTTGACTGACGCAATTCGCCGACGCTAAAGATCGGGCGCGATCTTCGTCGTGAGGTTGGGTCCGTTGAGCGTGATGTGATATTCGGGTCGGCACCGCGTTCATGTACAGCGTGTTCCACAACGCGATCGTGCTCACGATTGAGTGTTGCCTCGTCGGCCGGATCGCGCTGTTTTGGCTGTTGCGAGTTCGGAAGCTGTCCCAAGCTCGTAAGGTGGCATCCGTCTGTTACTTGCAATGTGCCCTGAATGGCTTCATGCCTGCTGAACACATACTCACGTTCTTCGCGTGAAGCGTAACAGTCCTGGCTGTGCCCTTGTATTTGCAGACGAGATAGGGGTCAATCTTATCGGTATCCCAGTGATCTACAGGACCAGCGGGTACGGGTGCAAGGCTCACCATCTGGTCCGGCGGCCCATCGTACAAAGCCGCGTTGTTCAAGACATGCCGGACTCCGGAATCGAGCACATTGGCCGGACAAGCAACCGGTGCTGCCACCGCGGCGCCGCTTGCTACCGCCCAGAACACCACACAAAGGCTTTCACTCGACCACATAGAATTGATCTCCGTCGTTGGCTTTCACTCCGTGTCCGTTTCTGAAGCGGATTGTTCGTTCGTGGACGGGCTGCACCGCATGTCCGTTCCACTGATCCAGAACCTGAATACCGGCGGCGTTGCGGCCAAGATAAATGGCTGCATGGCTGCGTCCGTCAATGTGGTTTCCGTACCTGCCGTTAGGGTCGAATGTTGCGACAACCGATCCTGGTCTGATCAGATTCGCGGTTCTTACTTTTTCTCCCTGGTGCCACGACGAGGAAGGTGGAATGGAGACAACAGCATGGACGAACGTCACGCATTGTCCGTTGCCGACAAGTTGTCCTTTAAGAGAATTGGCTTCAGCCATATTTGCTACGTAAGACATTCTTTAACCTTGCTCACGTGGTTTTGGTATCTGTCCACACGCTTGCGTGTGGACTCATGTTCACGGTGGGCGCGGTGGGTGGATCAGTTGTGGTTTCACATTACCTCCATTTGATCCGAGAAAAATCTGCTTTACAGGTGGCAAAATTCATCAAGCGTGCCCACTTCGTCGCCGTGCGACTCGGCGAGCGAAAAACTTCAAAAGCGATGCTGGATACCCGCCGTGACACCCGCTTGCGTATCCGCCGCGCCAATCAAATCGCGCGACAGACTCACTGCATTGCCGTGCTTGGCCATCGCATAACCTCCCGCCATATACAGCACCGTGCGTTTCGACAGCGCGTACTGCGCGCGCAGCGAGAACAGCGTCGGATCGGCATCGCTCGCGTCCTTGATGTCCTGATGGTAGAGCGCGGCGAACAGCGAGATGAACGGCGTCACTTCGTATTGACCGCCGATCCAGTACATGTCGCTGCGCAGCGTAGGCGCGCTGGTGTGGAACGTGCGCCGGTAGTTCCGGTAGCCCGCCATCGCCTTCACGGCGCCGAAGTCATAGCTCAAGCCCGCGTGAATGCCCTGAATGTAGTTGGTCGTATCGGCGGGCGTGACGCTGTCGTTCGCGCCGTTCTGCCGGTCGAAGGTCGCGACCGCCGCGAATGGACCGCTCTCGTAGCCGAGACCGAAGTCGTACTTCGAGCTCGACTTCATGCTGCCCGGCACATTGCCGAAACCATACATCGCGCCGAACTTGAAGCCGGAAAATGTGCCGTCGTAACGCACCGCATTGGCCGAGCGCGAGAACAGACCGTCTTTACGGCCGCCCGTCGCCGTGGATGACGTCGCCCACGAGTAGTTTGGCGCGTAACCCATCGGATCGAACGGCAGCATGTAATCGTAGGTGGTCGTGAAATTGCGGCCGAGCGTGATTTGCCCGAAGCGGTTTTTCAGGCCGATGGTCGCGCGGCGGTCGAAGATCGCGCCGGGGCCGTCGTCGAACTGGCCGTTGGCGATGTTGATGCCGCTTTCCAGCTGGAACACCGCCTTCAGCCCGCCGCCGAGATCCTCGACGCCGCGCAAACCCCAGCGCGACGTGTTCTTGCCGCCCGAGACGAGGCGCGTGGCGCCGCCGTCCTTGCTTGCATGGTTCACGTATTCGACACCCGCGTCGACGATGCCGTACAAGGTCACGCTCGACTGCGCGTGCGTGCCCGCTGCAAACCCGGCGAGCCCGGCGCAAGTCACGCCGACAGTCGCTTTCTTCATGCTCCACTTCATCAATAGTCTCCGGTGGTTGGTTTTTTTTGCTTCGGTTCGTGGCGTGCCGCTTTCAACTCGCCTGAGCGAACGCCCAGCAGTCGTTGGCGGGGAATTCGATCCAGTGACGGCCGGCCGCGCGCGGCACGTGCCCGAAGGCGCGCAGCCGCAGGTCGCCGCAATGGAACAGGTATTCCCAGCGGTCGCCGAGATACATCGACGTGACGAGCTCGGCTTCGAGCCGGTTGGTGCCGGGACCGTCGGCGACCTGCACGCGCTCGAGGCGGATCACGGCTTGCGCGTGTTGACCGGCCGTGAGCGCTTCGCGTGCTTGCGCCTGCAGTTGCCAGCCGTCGCCGGCAAGCGTCACGCGTTCGCCGTCGACCGCGGTCACGCGCGCCTCGATGCGGTTGTTGCTGCCCATGAATTCGGCCGTATAGAGCGAGCGGGGCGCGCCGTACAGTTCGGCCGGCGTGCCTTCCTGTTCGATGCGTCCGTTGCGCAGCAAGAGGATGCGGTCGGACATCGCCATCGCCTCGGTCTGGTCGTGCGTCACGCACAACGCCGAGAGGCCCAATGACACGATCAGCTCGCGCAGCCAGGCGCGCGCTTCTTCGCGCAGCTTGGCGTCGAGATTGGAGAGCGGTTCGTCGAGCAGAATCACCGGCGGGTTGTAGACGAGCGCCCGCGCAATCGCCACGCGTTGTTGCTGGCCGCCGGAAAGCTGATACGGATAACGCGCGGCAAGGTGGCCAAGGCCAAGCTGGTCGAGCGCGGCCTGCACGCGTTTTTTCTGCTCGGTAGCGGTGACGCGCCGCAGTTTCAATCCATACCCGACGTTCTCGGCCACTGTGCGATGCGGCCACAGCGCATACGACTGGAACACGAGCCCGAGCGAGCGCTGCTCGACCGGCAGATCGACATGCGCCGCGCCGTCGAAAAACGCCTTGCCGTCCAGTTCGATGCGGCCCGACGACGGCTGTTCGAGACCGGCCACCGCGCGCAGCAGCGTGGTCTTGCCGCTGCCCGACGCGCCCAGCAGGCAGACCACTTCGCCGGGATTCAGTTCGAACGACACACCTTTGAGAATCGGGTTGTCGCCATAGCTGAGAAAGAGGTTGTCGACCGAGAGCTTATCCATGCAATTTCACTCCGAAGCGCAGCGCGACGCCGAGTCCGGCGCCGACCATCGCGATGTTGATGACAGAAAGCGCGGCGACCTGATCGACCGACCCGGTGGCCCATAGCGAGACGAGCAGCGCGCCGATCACTTCCGTGCCGGGCGAGAGCAGATAGACGGCGGTCGAATACTCGCGCTCGAAGATCATGAAAATCAGCAGCCACGCAGCGAGCAGGCCGAAGCGCACGAGTGGCAGCGTCACATCGAGGCTGACGCGTGCGCGCGTTGCGCCGACGCTGCGTCCTGCTTCTTCGAGCTCAGGGCCGACTTGCAGCAGCGCGCTCTGAATCAGACGCATGCCGTAGGCGAGCCACACAACGGTGTACGCGATCCAGATGCTTGACATGGAGTTCTTCAGTTCCTTGAGGCCGGGCACGAACAGGAACACCCACAGGAACGCGAGACCGGCGAGCAGGCCCGGCACCGCGCGCGGCAGCAGCACGAGGTAATCGAGCAGGCGCGTGGCCCAGTCGTTGCGGCGGTGGCCGGCGAACGCCACCAGCGAATAGAAGCCCACCGCCAGCGCTCCGCCGAACACGCCGATGCCGAGCGTGTTGAGAATCGCGCGCACCAGGTTGTCCTGCTCGAACAGTTCGGTGAAGTTGGCGAGCGTGAGCGTATCCGCGAGATGCACGCCATGTCCCCAGTGCGTAACGAACGCACGCAGCGTGATGCCGGAGAGCGGCACGAACACCGTCAGCAGCAGCCACAGCGCCACGATCGCCAGCGCGACCCAGCGCCACGCGCCGAGAGGCAGCACGGTTTGACGTCCCGCCTTGCCCTTGACCGTGACGAAACGGTTCGCGCTCTTCAGCAGCCGGCGTTGCAGCAGCACGAGCGGGAACGTGATCGCGACGATGCACATCGCGACCGCGGCCATCAGGTGATACGAGGGCACGCCCAGCTTGTTGGTGAGCTTGTAGAGATACGTGGCCAGCACGAGGTGCCCTTCAGGATCGCCGAGCACGAGCGGTAGGCCGAATACTTCGAAGCCGAGAAAGAACACCAGCACGCCGGCGAACAGCAGCGCGGGCAATGTCATCGGCAGGCTGACGTCGAGCGCGACGCGAAACGGCCGCGCGCCGGCGACACGCGCGGCTTCCTCGACGTCCGAGCCGAGATTGCGCAACGCCGCCGACGAATACAGATACACGTGCGGCACATGCGTGAGGCCGACGATCACCGTGATGGCGAACACCGAGTAAACGGTCCACGGTGCTTCGGCGGTGCCGAACAACTCCATCCACCACACCGAGTAAAAGCCGACCGGGCCGGCCGCGACCACATAGCCGAAGGCGAGCACCATCGGCGAGACGAACACGGGCGTGAGCAGCAGCGGCTCGAGCCAGCGGCGGCCCGGCAGGTCGGTGCGCACCATCAGGAACGCGAGAATGCCGCCGAGCGGAATCGAGATGAACAGCATCCCGGCCGCGATGACAAAAGAGTTTTTCAGCGCGGACCAGAAGTCCGGGTCGCTGAAAATGAATTCGAAGCCAGCGAGGCCGAGCGTGCGTTTCGCGTCGAAGAACGGCGCGTTGAGCACGCTCTGCAACAGGATGAAGCCGAGCGGCAGCGCCACGGCCACGGTCAGCACCGCGACGACGAGCCAGCGCAGCAGCCCCATGAACGGTTGCAGTCCGCCGCGCGGCAGCGCGCCGATGGAGCCGCCGTCTGCCGCGTGCGGCGGCGCGGCGCGGCGTCCGGTTGCGCTAGTGGAAAGCATGAGGGTCCTCCTGCGGCACGCAGGCCGCATATCGACAGGTATGGAAGGAAGGGCCGGCGGCCGCGTCGCAGTGCGGCCGCTTGCGTATCAAACGCGCATGGCTAGCGCTTGATCGACTGTTGCCATTGCTTGAGGAATTCGAGGCGCTTCGACTGGTCGAGATAGACCAGCAGTCCCGCACCGATCGGGATCGGTTTGAGGGAGTCACCGAGTTGCTTCGTGAGGCCGGCCATCGACGTTTCGCCTTCCACGTCGGCGCGAATCGAGAACAGGCTCGCCTGATTAGCCAGCAGCGTCTGACCGCGTTGCGAGAGCAGATAGTCCACCCACAGCTTCGCGGCATTCGGGCTTTGCGCTTTCTTCGAAATCGTCACGAGGCGGCTGACGACCAGCGTGTAGTCCTTCGGATAGACATAACCGATCGACGGATCTTTCTTCGCCTTGGTCAGCGCGTACGAGCCGAGAATGTTGTAGCCGATCAGGTTCTCACCGGAAGAAATACGCTCCATCATCGCGCCCGTGCTCGATTGCAGCTTGGGGCCGGTGGCGCCCATGGCCTTGACCAGATCCCACGTGACCTGCGGGTTGACGCGTGCGTCCTGGGTCAGGTAGTTGAAACCGACGCCGGACTTTTCGATGTCGTAAGTGGTGACCCGGCCTTTGAACTGATCGGGCTTGGTTTGCAGCAATTTGATCAGATCGGCTCGCGTTTGCGGCACGTCGCCGGCCGGCACGAGGCGTTTGTTGTAGACGATCGCGAGCGGCTCGTAGGTAGTGCCGTAAGCCTGCTTCTGGTACTGCGCCCATTGCGGCAACTGCTTCGCTTCGGGCGATTCGTAAGTGGCCATCAGGCCGTCGTTGACGAGCTTGACCTGCAGGTCCATGGCCGAGCTCCACAGCACGTCGGCACTGGTGCTGCTCGCCGCGTTTTCGCTGATGTAGCGGTTGTACAGCTCGGTGCTGTTCATGTCGTTGTACTCGACCTTGACGCCGTACAGGCTTTCAAAATCCTTGATGAGCGGGCGCACCAGCGCGGTGTCCGTGACCGAGTAGACGATCAGCTTGCCTTCCTTTTTTGCACCGTCGACCGTGGCCTGGTAATCACTCGGATAACCGGCTGGAATGGCCGCCCACGCTGAATTTGCGGCGAATGCGAGAGCGGCTGCGAGAACCTTCAAAGCGTTTTGCACGTCTTCCTCCAGAAAACTTCGTGTTGGTTTTGTGTAGGCGAATGGTAAGAGACTGGTGCTTTCTGAACGCTTTCAGTTTTCGAAGGAAATGCGTCACAATGGTCGAATTCACCTCATGGATTTCCCTGGGATTCCGTTCTATGCGTGTGCTCCTCGTCGAAGACAATCCGATCCTTTCCCGCTCGCTGACCGACGCGCTGACCAGCGCGAAACTCACCGTCGACTGCATGCATGACGGCGAGTCTGCCGACCATGTTTTGCGCACCCAGGACTACGCACTGGTGATTCTCGATATCGGCTTGCCGAAGCTCGGCGGCCTCGAAGTGCTGCGCCGTTTGCGGGCGCGCCGCAATGCAGTGCCGGTGCTGATGCTGACCGCGCACGGTTCGGTGGAAGAGCGCGTGCGCGGTCTCGATCTCGGCGCCGACGACTACCTCGCCAAGCCATTCGCGCTCACCGAACTCGAAGCGCGCGCGCGTGCGCTCTTGCGCCGCAGTCATGGGCAGGAGCCGTTGCATGCGCAATGCGGCACGCTGCTTTACGACAGTGTGGATCGCGGCTTCACGCTCGACGGCGAAGCACTCGCGCTGACGCCGCGCGAGCGTTCGGTGCTCGAAGTGCTGATCCTGCGCAATGGCCGCGCGATCAACAAGGACACGTTGTCGGAGAAGATCTTCGGGCTCGACGAATCGGTGAACGCGGACGCCATCGAAATCTATGTGCACCGCTTGCGCAAGAAACTTGAACACAGTTCGGTGGGCATCGTGACGCTGCGCGGGCTCGGCTATCTGCTGGAAGCAAAAAGCGCATGACGCGGCCGAATCTGCGCGTACGGATCGCGCTGTGGTTGTTGCTGCCGCTGCTTCTGCTGCTCGCCCTGGACGCATGGCTCACCTATCAGCGCGCGATGAACGCGGCGCACGCGGCCTTCGACCGGGCGCTCGAATTTTCACTGCGCTCGATCCGCGACGGCATCCGTTTGCGCGACGGCGAGATCGAAGTCGATCTGCCGTACCTCGCGCTGGAGATGTTCGAATCGAACGGCGGCGGCAACATCTACTATCAGATTCGCGAGGAAGGTGGCCGCGTGGTGACGGGCTATCCCGACTTGCCGGACCCCGGAAAAGTGCCGGGCGAGCCCTACAGCGTGCGGTTCTACAACGACGTGTTTCGCGGCCGTCCGCTGCGCATCGCCATGCTCAGGCTGCCCGTGCACGACGTGCCGAGCGCGCAGACGCGTGTGGTGCTGGTGAGAGTCGGCGAAACGATCGAGCAGCGTCAAGCGTTGGCGCGCGAGATTCTGACCGGGTCGCTGCAACAGGAAGGATTGTTGGTGGTGCTCGCGCTCGGCATCGTCTGGTTGGGCGTGGCGCGCGGCTTGCGGCCGTTGAACCGCCTGTCGGCGAAAGTGGCCGCGCGCGCCGAGGACGATCCGACGCCGCTCGACACCGTCGGTCTGCCGAGCGAAGTGGCGCCGCTGGTCGATTCGATCAATCAGTACATCGGCCGCACGCAGTTGATGCAGTCGTCGCGCCGGCGGTTTTTCAACGACGCCGCGCATCAGTTGAAAACGCCGCTTGCGGTGATTCAGGCGGAGTCCGAACTGGCGTTGCGCGATATCGACGTCGTGGAGGAAAGTACGGGGGGCAATCGCCGGCAAGGGGTGCATTTGCGGCGCCTGAATCGCGCCGTGCAGCAGGCGGTGCGCATCGTGCAGCAGTTGCTGTCGCTCTCGCGGCTCGACGCGGACAGCGGCTACACGGTCAAGCATGCGTCGGTGCCGCTGCATAAGGTGGCGCGCAGCGTCACGCTCGACTGGTCGCCGGTGGCGCGCTCGCGCGGCATCGATCTCGGTTTCGAACAGGACGTGCGTGTCGATGTCATGGGCCAGATCGATCTGCTTACGGAACTGGTCGGCAATCTGATCGACAACGCCATCCGCTATTCCGGCGATGGCGCGGTGATTACCGTGCGGGTGGCGCGCGAAGGAGAACAAGCGTTGCTGCAGGTGATCGACAACGGGCCGGGCATTGCCGCCGGCGAACGCGACGCGGTGTTCGAACGTTTCTATCGCAGCGAAGCGACGCAGGCGGTCGAGGGTAGCGGCCTGGGTTTATCGATCGTGCGGGAGATCGCGCGCGTGCACGGCGCGCAGGTCGCGCTTACCGACGCGCAAGGTGGCGGGTTGGTCGTCAGCGTGTTGTTTCCGCCGTTGAAAGCGGTGTGACGTTGGCGAGCAACTCAGCAACTCAGCGGCGAATCGGAAAGCGCTGTGCGTAAGCGGTGGGTGACGTGCTGTCGCTCCACGTTTCGCCGTCGATCAATACCTTTGAAGCGCCTTCTTCCGGCACCGCCACGTTCACTGCGGTGGCCGCCTCGCGATACAACTGCGTCTGGTTGATCCGCGCGGCAATGTCCGCGTAATCCGCGCGCGCGTCGATCATGCCCCAGCGTTCGAACTGCGTGAGAAACCACGCGCCTTCGAACGCTTGCGGATAATTGACCGCGCCGTTGCCGAAGAAGCGCATGGGCAGACCGCCAGGTGCGGAAGCGGCAATTTCGTCGCCCAGGCGCGCGGCGATCAATGTTTCATCGATGCCGACATACTCGGGCCGCGCAAGCCAATGCGCGATTTCCTCGCGATGTCCCGCGCCATCGAGCCAGCGGCACGCTTCGAGCATGGTCTGCACGAGTGCGCGTGCTGCATTCGGATTCGCGCTGACAAAATCGCGCCGGCACGCCAGCACTTTGTCGGGATGATCCGGCCACACGTCGCTCGTATAAGCGATCGTTCTGCCGACACCTTGCGCTTCCGCCTGCGCGTTCCAGGGCTCGCCGACACACAGGCCGTCGAGTTTGTCTTCGGCGAGCGCAGCGACCATTTGCGGCGGGGGAATCGCCACGCTCTCGATCTCGCGCAGCGGATCCACGCCTTGCGACGCGAGCCAGTAGTACAGCCACATCGCATGCGTGCCGGTCGGGAAGGTTTGCGCGAAGACCGGCTTGCGGCCGAGCGTCGCCAGTGCCTTGGGCAGCGTGCCGTGTTCGGCGAACGCATCGGCGAGCCGGTTCGACAGCGTGATGGCCTGGCCATTGCGGTTGAGCACCATCAGCACGGCCATATCCGTTTGCGGTCCGCCCAGGCCCAGTTGCACGCCGTAGACGAGTCCGTAGAGCGCGTGGGCCGCATCCAGATCGCCCGACAGCAGTTTGTCGCGCACGGCGGCCCATGACGGCTGACGCGACAGCTCCAGGGTCAGGCCGTGTGCATGGCCGAATTCGAGCAGCTTGGCGGCGACGAGCGGTGCGGCGTCCGAAAGCGCCACGAAGCCGAGCCGCAAATGGGTCTTCTCGAGCTGCCCCGATGTGGACGTTCTGGCGAGTGAAGTAGGAGAGTTCATGGACGGCGCTTCATTTGAGCGAGTCAGCCGCCGCGATGATGGCGCGCGCGACCTCGGCGAGTTTGACGCCCTGGTTCATCGCGCGTTTGCGCAGGTTGGCGTAGGCGGCGTGTTCGGTGATTTTCTGCTGATCCATCAGGATGCGCTTGGCGCGATCGATCAGCTTGCGCTCGGCGAGTTCGTTCTCGACTTGCGCGAGACGTTCGCGCAACTGCGATTCCTGCGCGAAACGCGCGAGCGCGACTTCGAGGATCGGCGCGAGGCGCTCGGTCGCGAGACCTTCGACGAGATAGGCCGTGACGCCCGCGCCGACGGCGTCGCGAATCAACTGCTGGTTGGCGTCGTGGCTGAACATCAGCACCGGACGCGGCGCGGTGGCGTTCATCACGGCGAGTTGTTCGAGCGTATCGCGCGACGGCGATTCCGTATCGATGATGATGACATCCGGCCGCTCGCACTGCACCACGCGATGCAGCGCTTGCGGCGTGGCGGTGCCTGCCAGCATCTCGTAGCCGAGGCGGGCAAGGGCGTCGCGAAGGTCGCCGATGGGCTTATCGGTGTCGGTTACGAGGAGAACGCGCAGCATGGAGTGGGGCTTTATCAACGGCTAGCCTTGTATTAAGCAACGGCTATGCCAGGCGATGCGCGCGAAGGTGTAACGAAAGCAATCACGGACTTAGCGGCTGCATGGGCCGCCGAGGCTGCACCTGCGCGGGGCACACGAGGCCGATGCACCGAAGCGGCGCACGGCGGCGCCGCTTACTTCATCGACGCCATTCGCTGTAACTGCGGGGCGAGAACAGAAAACTCACCGCGATCATTGCGACGACGCAGCCGGCCAGCATGATCCACGCGACACCGAAGCTTCCGCTCCAGCCGCGCACGAGGCCGGCCACGATCGGTGCACTAGCCGCCACGATGAAACCGACGCCCTGGGTGAACGCGACGAGCTTGCCGGCCACGCGATGGTCGGCCGAATGATCCATCGCGGTCACGAGCGTCAACGAAAAAGTGCCGCCGAGTCCCGCGCCTGCCACGCCGACCCATAGCAAGGGCGCCGCGTCGGGCCAGACGATCAAGCCAAGCAATCCGAACAGTTGCGCCGCGAGGCCGAGCGTGAGCCACGGCCGCCGATCCCGGAACGACGCCGCGGCGAGCGGCAGCAACAGGGCGGCGGTGGCCTGGAACACCGTCATGCCCGCCAGCAGCGAACCGCTTGCCGCGACGCTCACGCCGCGCTGCTGATAAAACGCCGGCAACCATGCAACGAGACTCGTATAGCCGCCGTTGACGATGCCGAAGTAGAGCCCGAGCGTCCACGCGCGCCGCGTGCGCCAAAGCGAAAGGGTAACGCCGTTGACGGGAACAGCCTTTGCCGTGGCGCTGCTGGCAGAAGCCTGCCGGTTCAATGCCCACCAGCAGACCAGCGCGATGCAAGCCGGAATCGCCCACACCGCGAGCCCCGCATGCCACGACTGCGTCGCGCGGCTCACCCATGGACTCAAACTCGCGCCCAACCCGCCGCCGCCCATGATGGACGCTGAGAACACGCCCATCGCAAGCGGCACGCGCGCATGAAAGCGCTGCTTCATCACGGCGGGCAGCAGCGCCTGGATCGCCGCGACGCCCACGCCCGCGAGCAACGCGGTGGCGAGCAGTGCCGTGCCGCTCGACGCCGTCCACCGTGCCGCGCAGGCCAGCGCGATCGCTAGCAAGCCGAGCACGACACCGCGTGTTTCGCCGATCGTGCGGGTCAGCGCGCCCGCGCCGAATGCGCCGATGCCCATCGCGACGACCGGCAGGCTGGTCAGCAACGACGCGCCGTAGAAACTGAGGCCAGTTGCGTCGCGGATCGTCGTCATCAAAGGGCTGATCGACGTGAGCAGCGGGCGCAGATTGATGCCGATCGCGACGATCGCAGCCAGCCACACGACGTCCCGCCACTTCAGCGCCGTGGCGGTGTGGTGAGCGGGAATACGGGGCGGGCTGGCGCTGGAGGGCGAATTCACAATGGTCCTGTGGCGAGGGATGGGCGGTGTGAAAAAACCTGCGAAGGCTCGGTTTTGGTCAACCATAATAACAAAAAATGGTTAACCATTTTCATAATGTCCGGTATAGCGCGCTGCATAGGGACAGTTCTCGGCTTTGCGTGCCGAGTGCAATAGGTGTTCGTGGAAGTGCTAGCGCGCAGCTTCAGCTTGCGCCGCTCACGATGTGGGGCGCGACGAGATCCGGGCAACTTGCGAGGGTTGTGCGTTCAACGGACAGAGAGTCGCTCTGGCTTTTGTTCGAGGTGGGTGAGCGAGCGAAGGAGAGGCGATGTGTTAGCCGGAAAAGAGACGCTCACTCACGGGAAACTCTCCGTGAGTGCTCGTTGCTCTTCCGTCAACCACGGCGACTACTGCAGATACCGGACTATCAGCCGCGTGGCCTCGTCGACGAGCGCTGCAAACGCTTCGTCCGAGAGACTCTCGGAATGGTGCACGACCGCTGTATGCGTCAGCGCCTCGATGGTTGTCACGCACACAAACGCCGCAAGCTCGAGGTCGAGTGCGCGAAATTCATCGTGGTGCGCCTCGAGGAAGGTCCTGAACAGCGCATAGGTTTCCCCGTTCAGTAGTGCGGTGTTTTCAAGCCGCCCGGTGCGCGAAGTCTGTTCCGAGAGCACGCGATGCAGCTGCGGATCGATCCGATGCGCCTCGATCGACGCGGCGACGAGCGTGCGCACCGCTTGCTCCATCGGCAGTGCCGCCGCCTCTGCCAACGCGCCACGGACGACCTGCATGACTTCCTGGCTATGGCGCTCCATGACGGCGCTCACGAGCGCCTCTTTGCCGGGGAAATATTGGTAGAGCGAACCAACACTCACGCCCGCTCTTTCGGCGATACGGTTGGTGCTGGCTTTGTCGAACCCGTCCCTGACCAGAATGCGAGCGGTTGCTTCGATCAAGGCATCGACAGTGACACGCGATCTGCCTTGAGACGCGTGTTTCCTGGGTTTCGTGAGCGGTTTTCGCGCCATTTCTCGCGCTCCAAATGCGAGTAGGTAAGGACGGGTTTTCACTCGTATTATGCATCTCGCGAATCGAATGGCAACGCTGAAGCCACGCTGGATCGAACGCGAATCGCAACCTTCGACGCTGAAAGGAGACGTCTTATGATAGATCAGCCCTATGCAAAACTTGTTGCCGTCAAACGGTGGGCCGATCGCGGCCTCTACGATGCTGTCAGCCAGAATTTCGACCGGCTGAGCAGTGAGGAATCGTCGATCATGCTTCGCATCCTCGACCATATCCATGTGGTCGACAGAATCTTTCAGCATCATTTGCAGGGACTCTCGCACCCGTTTCAGGCGCCGCGATCGGAGAGCATGCCGGGGCTCCAGGCGTTGGCAAACAGTGCGCGAAAAGTCGACGACTGGTATGCGGAGTATGTGGACAGTTTGACGGAGAGCGACTTCGAGCAGCCTGTCGATTTCGTCTTCACTAGCGGAAAGCCGGCGCGCATGCGGCGAGGCGAAATCATTCTGCATGTGTGCCTGCATGGCACTTATCACCGGGGGAATGCGGGTGCCGTTCTTCAGTTGAAGGGCCTCCGCCCGAGCCGTGATGCGATCACGGACTTTCTCGAAGACTGCGTCCCGGACAATTTGTGACGTCCGCGCACGTCGACGGCGAAGAGCCGTCGACGGATGTATCGATAGTGCCGCGTGCGTCGCAGTGAACCGCGCGGCGCGTCTCGCAGAGATGACAGTCGGTCCTCGGGCAGGCACGTCAGCCCTGATTTTCGAAAGTAAATTGTAATTTTCAGATGGGCAATCCGAATGTGTCAGATTGACGAAAATTTGAATAAATGCAAACAGTAACGATTCGTATTAACATGCGCCCTTTTGAAAGCAACGTGCCGACACCAAGCGCCTCGCCTTGATTGGTGAAAGGGATGGTGTCCGCTTGATCGGGGGGTATATGTTTCGCCGCAGGAACGCGAGCAAGGTCTCATTGCTCGACACAACAAGTTTGCTGGTTAATGCACTGCTGGCCGCGGGGCTAATCGGCGGCTCGCCAGCCTTTGCCGAGGCCGCTGAAACGGGCGATGCAGCCAGCGAGGCGTCCGCGGCGTCCGATCCGCAGCAACTCGCCCCGGTCCGTGTCACAAGCACGAAGGCGCAGGGCTTCGCTCCCACGACCGTTGAAACAGGCCCGTATCGCGGACTCGATGCACTCGACGTGCCGGCCACGGTGAACGTCGTCACGCGAGGCGTGATGGATGCTCAGGGCGATACCGGCCTTTACGACGCGCTGCGTAACGTTGCCGGCGTGACGCGCCAGCAACTGAGCGGCCTTGCGTACGACAACATCTCGATTCGCGGCATTCCGCTCGATAACCGCTCGAGCTTCTACTTCAACGGCGTACTCCCGATCGACAACAACATCTGGATGCCGATGGAGGACAAGGAGCGCGTCGAAGTATTGAAGGGCGCGTCCGCGCTGTACTACGGCTTCACGGTCCCCGCCGGCATCGTCAACATGGTGACCAAACGGGCGGGCTCCGAACCCGTGACCAGCATTTCGCTGCTCGGCGATTCGCATGGATCGTATGGTGCTCACGCCGATATTGCGCGACGCTTCGGGCCGGATGATCAGTTCGGCATTCGCGTGAACGCAATGGATGAACACGTCGAGACGCCCATCGACGGTGACCACGGCTACCGCAAGTTCATCAGCGCGGCGTTCGACTGGCGCGTGAACAGCAAGCTCAAGCTCCAGTACGACTTCGAGCATATCGAAACGAGCATCGTCGAGCAGGCGGGTATCGTGCCGCTGGCACCGAAGAACGGTGTCATCTCGCTTCCGGCCCTGCCTGATCCGTCGAAGCTCCTCGTCAGCGGCAGTCAGCCCACGCTCGCGAGCGCCAACACGCAATTGCTGCGCGCCGACTACGCGTTCTCCGACCACTGGAGCGCGACGTTTTCTCTCGGCCAGTCGATAACGCGTCGCGACCGTTGGGCATGGGTCTTCCAGAAGTACAACGTCGTCACGGGGGCCGGCACTCTGCAGGCGAGCCAGCAGAACGGCCAGATGTACGAGAACAAAAACGTTCGGCTGGACGTCAACGGCGATTTCAAAACAGGATCGATCGGCCACACACTGACAGTCGGCGTCACGCAGAACTGGCTATTCCAGCCGGACTTCACGACGAACTTCTTCACGGCGAACCAGAACCTCTACAATCCCGTTCCAATCACGAAGCTCACGCCGAGCGGGACACCCAAGCAGTTTTTTGCGCAGCATATCCGCAATAGCGGGGTCTACGCGTTCGATCAGATCGACCTCACGTCGCGACTGCAAGTGGTGGCGGGCGTGCGTCGCTCGGAATACATCACGTCGCAGGCCGGTACGCCGAACTCGGACATTAGCCGGACTTCGCCCTCGGGCAGCGTGAGCTTTCGCCTGACGCCGAATACGAGCGTCTACGCGAGCTACGTCGAGGCGCTGGAATCGGCCGGCAGTGCTCCGGCGACGGCGAATAACGCCAATCAGATACTGCCTGCGGTCGTTAGCCGCCAGGAAGAAGTTGGCGTGCGTACGCGTATTCCAGGCAATACGCTCGTGTCTCTGGCGCTGTTCAATCTGCGCCAGCCGTCGGCGGAGGTCAACAGCGACAACGTCTATGTGCTGGACGGTAACGCCCGCTATCGCGGCGTCGAGTTTTCCATACAGGGCGATGTGGCACGGGATGTTTCGCTGACTGCGTCCGCGGTCTATCTCGACGCAAAGCAGGTCGATTCGTCCGACCCCACGCTGCTCGGCAAGACGCCCGAGAACACCCCACACGTGACCGCCAGTCTTTTTGCCGAATACCGGGTTCCCGTCCTCGCCGGGCTGTCGGTCAACGCAGGTGTGTACTACATCGGCTCGCGACCGGTCAACAGCGCGGATCAGGCGAGCATTGGCGGCTACACGCTCTTTACGGCAGGCGCGCGTTACTCGACGCGGGTCTACGGCAAGCATGTGTCATTCCAGGCCAACCTCGAGAACGCCACGAACAAGCGGTACTGGAGCGCGGCCGGCTCCAACCAGCTCGGCGTGGGTCTCGGACGCACACTTGAATTGACCTCGACGCTCGATTTCTAGACTCCACGCAAACAATGAGAACCAGACCATGAATACTCAGGTAACCGAAATGAATGAGCCACGCGCTGAAGCTGCCGAGCCGCTGTCGCAAAAGGGCAGGTCATCAAGCCGTCGCGGCGTCTTTCTCAAATGGTTGCGGCGGATCCATGGCTGGATTGGACTGTGGGGCGCCGTTCTTGGCCTGCTCTTCGGCGTGACGGGTTTTCTGCAGAATCATCGGGCGACCATGAAGATCCGCGTTGGCGACGCGCCGGTCGTGTCGAAGATACATTTGCAGGTGCCCGATCCGGCTCCCCAGTCTCCGCGCGACATGGCGAACTGGCTGCGCTCGGAACTCAAGCTGGACCGTCCTGCGGAACGGGCGAACCGTGAACCTGCTCACGCTGTTACATGGGGGGACCGGTCCGTGATGCAACCCGAGCGTTGGCAGATCCGTTTCATCGCACCGAGCTACCTTCTCAGCGCGGAGTACTGGAAGGGCGGCAACACAATCGATATCGAACGCCGCGATCAGGGTCTCGTCAACACGCTGGAAGGCTTGCATCGGGCCGAAGGTGCGCGAGCAGGCTGGATTTTGCTGGCGGACTCGATGGCGGGAAGCCTCGTGCTGCTCTCACTCACCGGCGTGGTGCTCTGGACCGGGCTTAATCGTCGACGGACGACAGGCGCGGTAATCTTCCTTGTCGCTTTGGGTGCGGGCATCGTGCTCGCCTTGCAGTCGCTTTGAACGATTTGGGGCGCGCGTCAAGCGAAGGTCAGGGTTAAAACTTGAGAAAATAGTGTGCGCCTCGGACAGACGAACTGCGACGCGCAGGGGCGAGCGTAATCAGTCGGGTGCGTGTTCCACGGTGGTTCCACCGTGATCCCCAATGGTGGTTGAGCCGTCACGAATCCCGTTCAACAAACGGATCGTGTCGGCAATGGCCTCAGAAACGGTCTTGCGTCCAGCGCCACCGGACACTATGGACATTGCCTCGCTGTCCATCGCTGCACAATCGCTGATGTCTTTGACGGTAAGGTTGATCATGACGTTTCTCCATGCTGTTGCACATCGTTGATGAGGAATCGCCTGTTGGCGACTTGTGAACAGTTAGGGCCTCTTCAGCTGTTGGTGCCGAGCCCACCATCCGGCGAGTCTCGTGTAGCGGTATTTAATAATTGCCTCGTAGGCATATCCGGCGCTTCTCGACTCTAGTAAATAGAGTTACACAGTGGACGCATCAACGCGCCCTGTTCAAAAAGTGAAGCCGACGTCGAGAGAAGATACGCACATCAATCCGACTTCGCGCCTTTAGCGGCGGCACTGCACAGAACATCACCGTTCACTCCAGCTTGCCAAGCCTTTCCGCTAATTTCGATTTGTTCCTGCTGCGCAAGACTGTTTGTCGGACGCGGGTGTTCGAAATCCGAATCAATGCGCCTACATTGGCCTCTATCGGAGCCGTCGGCCCGATCGACAGTGAAGCCGAACGACCCATGTTCGAAGACATGAGGAGGCGTGGCGCGCGCAGCGCCCGCATCCCGCCATAGGAGTACACATGAGCGAAGCAAATCAAGGCGCTGTGCGCGAGCTGAGTCATTTCATCGACGGCCGACGCGCCGCTGGCGCGAGCGGGCGGTTCAACGACGTATTCGATCCGGCGCAAGGCCGGGTGGCGGCCCGCGTGCCGGTCGCAAACGCAGCTGAAGTCGCCGCCGCCGTCGCCGCCGCGAAAGCCGCATTCCCGGCCTGGAGCGAAACGGCGCCGCTCAAGCGCGCCCGTTTGATGTTCAAGTTCAAGGAACTGCTCGAGGCGCATTCGGACGAACTCGCCGAACTCATTACGCGCGACCACGGCAAGCTGTTTTCGGACGCGAAGGGCGAGGTGGTGCGCGGTATCGAAATCGTCGAATTCGCGTGTGGCATTCCGAACCTGCTCAAGACCGATTTCACCGATCAGATCAGCGGCGGCATCGACAACTGGAATCTACGTCAGCCGCTCGGCGTGGCCGCGGGCGTCACGCCGTTCAATTTCCCGATGGTAGTGCCGTGCTGGATGTTCGTGATGGCAGCCGCGTGCGGCAACACGTTCGTGCTCAAGCCCTCGGAGCGCACGCCGTCGGCATCGATCCGGCTCGCCGAGCTGTTCATCGAGGCGGGCTTTCCCAAAGGCGTGTTCAATGTCGTGCATGGCGACAAGTCGGTCGTCGATGCGCTGATCGAGCACCCCGATGTGGCCGCGATATCGGTCGTCGGCTCGACTCCGGTCGCTGAATACATCTACAGCGAAAGTGCAAAGCGCGGCAAGCGCGTGCAGGCGTTGGGCAGTGCGAAAAACCATCTGGTCGTCATGCCCGACGCCGATCTCGATCAGGCGGTCGATGCGCTGATCGCGTCGTCGTATGGCTCGGCCGGCGAGCGCTGCATGGCGACCTCGGTCGCGGTGGCGGTGGGGCGTATCGGCGACGAGCTGATCGAGCGTCTCGCGCCGCGCGTGCGCTCGCTCAGGATCGGCGGCGGCATGGAGCCCGATCTGGACATGGGGCCGCTCATCAGCGCCGCGCATCGCGCCAAGGTGCTGGGCTATATCAATGCGGGCGTCGCGGCAGGTGCCAGGCTCGTCGTCGATGGTCGCGGCCATCGCGTGCCCGGCCACGAAGAGGGTTTCTTTCTCGGCGGCTCGCTCTTTGACGACGTGAAGCCTGAGATGAGCATCTATCGGGAAGAGATTTTCGGACCGGTCCTGTCGGTTGTCCGCGTGCCGGATCTCGCGAGTGCGATAGCACTCGTCAATGCGCACGAACTGGGAAACTGCGTATCGCTCTTTACTTCCGATGGCGGCGCGGCGCGCACATTCTCCAGGCAGATTCACATCGGCATGGTGGGCATCAACGTGCCGAGTCCGGTGCCGCCGGCGTGGCATTCGTTCGGGGGCTGGAAGCGATCGTTGTTCGGCGATCATCACGCGTACGGCGAGGAAGCCGTGCGCTTTTACACGCACTACAAGAGCGTCATGCAGCGCTGGCCCGACAGCATCGCCAAAGGTGCCGAATTCGCGATGCCCGTGGCCCAGTAAACCGAACCGGGCGCGCTTGTCATTGAAGCGGGCGCAAGGACGGCTATCACTGAATTCGCGGCTATCTCTACTGCATCGGTGTAATCACCGTAGAGATGCCGGGAGAAGGCCGGACACGAGAAATCGTCGCCGCGTGGCGAGCGGCGGCGCGTTAAACATTGAGAGGCAGTACAGGAGCCCCTGCTAAACTCGTCGTGATTTCCGACTTAAGTGTCTTTGAGTAAGCCAATCATGAAGAGTAGTTCAAAAGGCGGCCTTGTTTATTCCACCGATGGCGGACGGATGTGTCCCGAATGCAGCCAGGTGCTCGCGCAATGTGTCTGCAAGACGCTCGCCAAGGCACGAGCGGTAGGTGATGGTGTGGTGCGAGTGAGTCGCGAGACCAAGGGCCGGGGCGGGAAAAGCGTGACGCTCGTTAAAGGGCTGGCGCTCGATCCTCTTGCCTTGGCGTTGCTAGGCAAGCAGTTGCGCACGCGGCCTGCGGTTCTGGTGGAACGGTCAAGGATGGCGTGATCGAAGTGCAGGGTGACCATTGCGAGCGAGTCATCGAGGCGCTAAAAAAGTATGGCCACAGCGCGAAGAGGGCCGGGGGCTGAGCTCATCGCTTCCATGACCCGCTCGGTGATCCGGTCGAATGCTCGTCCCCACGGCCACAGCCTGGAACTCGACGCGGTTCGCAGACCTGGAAAGCGACTTTCTCCAACGGTGACCATACGCCATGCCACATGCTCCATCGGCCACCATGATCCCGCTTGCAAGACCCGTGCGAGACAGAGTCAGCGCTCATGGCCAGATTGGCAAGGCCGTGGCGCGCTGCCGAAAATATGGCGTAAGCTGAGCGCTCGACCGGAGGGTGACGTCGGCGGCAAATTTGCGAACCGGGTTCGGTCGACTCGCGTTCGTCTCTTTCACAAGGAGGAAAGCGATGCGGACGATGAAGGCAGTGCAGGTGGCAAAGGCCGGCGGACCCCTGGAGGTCGTTGAACGGGACGTGCCGGAACCCGGTGCCGGACAGGTGCTCATCAAGATCCAGGCGTGCGGTATCTGCCACAGTGACGCGTTGACGAAAGAAGGGCAGTGGCCGGGCCTGGAATATCCGCGGGTGCCCGGGCACGAGATCGCAGGCGTCATCGACAAGGTCGGCGCAGGCGTTGAAGGATGGCAGGCGGGGCAGCGAGTCGGCGTCGGCTGGCACGGCGGACATTGCGGACGGTGCGAGCATTGCCGTCGAGGCGATTTTGTTCTGTGTCAGCGCGCACTCGTACCTGGCATCAGCTACGACGGCGGCTATGCCGAGTTCATGGTGGCCCCGGTCGAAGCACTGGCGCGCATTCCGGATGATCTTTCCGATGTCGATGCCGCCCCTCTTCTGTGCGCGGGCATCACGACATTCAACGCGCTGCGCAACAGCGGCGCGCGTGCCGGGGACGTGGTCGCCGTTCTGGGCATTGGCGGACTTGGCCATCTCGGCGTGCAGTTCGCGCGAAAGATGGGATTTGTCACGGTAGCCATCGCGCGTGGGCAAGACAAGGCAAGTCTGGCGAAAGAGCTTGGCGCCCATCACTACATCGACAGCACGGCGGTGAACGTCGCAGAGGCGTTGCAGGCTTTGGGCGGCGCTCGCGTGATTCTTGCCACCGTCACCAGCGGTAAAGCGATGAGCGCCGTAGTGGGCGGCCTCGGATTGAACGGCAAGCTGATCATGGTCGGACTCTCCGAAGAGCCCGTCGAGGTGCCGATCGCGCAGTTCATCATGGGGCGAAATTCGGTGCAAGGCTGGCCGTCGGGCACGTCGGCGGATTCGCAGGACACGCTCGCCTTCAGCGCGCTATCGGGCATCAAACCGATGATCGAAGAATTCCCGCTAACGAAAGCTGCCGAGGCCTACGACCGGATGATGAGCGGCGCCGCACGGTTCAGGGTTGTGCTCAACACGGGACAATAGAAGCGCGCGACTTTCGGCCGTGTTTGAGACGTCTTCACATCGGCACGGTCGACGCCCTTACGATCCCACGTCGTGTAGAACGTCTGCCGCAAAGCCGGAAACCTGCATCTCTTCAACTTAAACCACGAAGTGCCGCCGCAGCAGCATCGCCGCGGCTCTTCGGCGTTCACGTTGAAAACTGGCGATGTCCATCGACCGTCTTCGCGCGGAGAAGATTCAACGCAAGCACGACACGGGCATCTGCTTGCCCGAACCGTGGATGATGGCGCAGGCTGCCCGCCGCGGCTAGAATGCCAGCCGATATCGCTCCATTCCCGATTACATAATTCATGGCTCCACGTCCCCGGCGTCCGTCGTCTGCCGACACGGAAACGCCCATTCAAGCTGCACGCGACGACGATTCGATCAGCGTCGAAGAGCGTATTTACGCGTCCATTACCGCCGCGCTGTTGCAGGGGCGCCTGCGGCCGGGCGCGCAACTCGTCGAACGCGATCTTGCTGCCGCGTTCGGCTGCACGCGCGGCGCGCTGCGCAAGGTGCTGGCGCGGCTGGGCTTCGAGGGCAAGCTCGTGCTGGAGGCGAATCGCGGTGCGTTCGTGCCGTCGCCGTCGGAAGAGGACATTCGCCAGGTGTATCGCGCGCGGCAGATCGTCGAGGCGGGCATCGTCGCGGCTTTGTGCGGGGCGTTGAGCGCGCAGCACAAGCGGCGCTTGCGCGCGCATGTGCGCAGCGAAGAGAAGGCGTTGAGCGCGGGCGCCGTCGAAGAGTCCGTGCGTCTTGCCGGCCAGTTCCACGTGCTGCTGACGGAGTTGGCGGGCGGCACGGAGTTGCTCGGGCTGGTCGGGCAACTGGTCGCCAAAACCGAGTTATATAAAGCGCTGTTCGACCCGTCGAAGGGTTCGACCTGTTCCGCGGACGAACACACGCAAATCATCGACGCCCTCGACGCGGGCGATCTCGACGTTGCACTGTCGGCTATGCGCGAGCATCTGGCGGAATTGGAGGAGCGGGTAGTCGAGCAGGTGCGCAAAAGCGCCGTCCGCGAGGATCTCGGGACGGTGTTCGGGCTTTAAACGCGTGTATGCAGGAAGCGAGGAAGGCGTGTGAAACGCACGCTGGCAACAGAAAGGGCCACGCGCTAAAGCGAATCGGGCAAAACCAGGCTGCAACGAAGCGATGCCGCAGCGCGCCGCTCAGGCTCGAGTCAACGAGTCAAGCCGGAGAAGGCGCGCGAATGGCTTCGCGTACGACTTAATCGCAATGGATCACGCCAAGACCGTGCGCGGCGCGGTCAGCGTGCCGCCAGCCTTAACGGCGACGGAATTGCGTGTTGCGAGCACCGCCGCCACCGGTGGCGCGCTCGTCTTTGTGACGGAAATTGATCCGGCCTTTGGTCAGATCGTAGACCGACAGTTCCAGCGTCACGCGGTCGCCCGCGAGAATACGGATGTGGTTCTTGCGCATGCGTCCGGACGCGTAAGCGCCAACCACGACGCCGTTGTCGAGCGTCACGCGGTAACGGCTGTCCGGAAGTACTTCGTCGACGATACCGTCAAGTTCAAGCAGTTCTTCTTTCGCCATGCATAACTCCTGGTCGATGGGATAAGGGGTGTTGGTCGCCCACGCCGGGCAGCACAACATCAGATGGGGGCAAAAGCGGGCTTTTCGAGCCCGCCGTCCTGCGGCATCAGCCTATGCGCTGATAGTACCGCTCAAAGATCGGCGACGGACTGACCGTCTACACGGCCGTCGATCAATTGCTCGGCGTGGGCCATGCACGCAATGCGCGCCTTGCCCGTGCCGTCGAACGGAAACAGGTACTGCAGACGGAACACACGCCCGTCGGCGGCCGGATTTGCGCCCACGCGGCAGATGCGCACCGACGCGTCGTAGCCGGCGTCCGGATTGCGGCTCGTCTGACCGTCCGCCGGGCGGCGCGGATAGACGAGCGGGTGAATTTCATAACCCTTGTACGTCTTGACAACTGAATTCATGAAGCACGTGTCCTGTAATACGTGGCCGGCGTGTCACGCGTGTTACGCGCGGCACGACAGGCCGGGCAGCGCAGCACCTTGGGGCGCGCCGCCATGGAAAAAGGTTGGCACAGGCCCGATCGCAAGGGCTTGAGCGCGGCCGCGCAAAATCGCGGATTCGATGGAGAAGAAACACGCTGATGTCGCGCGGACATCGGGCGCGTAAAGCTGAACACTCAGCTGCACAACTCGCGACGGCGAATGCATGCGACGCATTGCCGGGGTGACGGGATCGCCGACAGGCGGTCGAACAGTCGGGGGTGGTGCGCAGACGCCGGTTTTAGACTGCCCGGTGTTGCCTGATCAAGCCGGTTGTTGCCTACTAATGCGAATGCGGCGAATGCGGGATACAGCTATTCCAATATGATGCACTAAATAGGGCTAATTGGATAGCAAAAAGTTCCACGCAGGGACAAACCGCCCGGCCGGCGGGGCTTTGCGAGCGACGCGATCGTCGCGAACGGCGTGCCGGGGCATGAGCGGCACGCCGGGTGAGGGGTTGCGCCGTGACGGCGCGGGCGCTGGACGATCAACAGACTCGCGTTTCAGCGGGAAGTTTCGCTCACGCGCTTTTGCAACTCGCGCGATGCCGCCAGCGGAATGCGGGCGTCGTCCCAACCGGCCAGCCATTCGACTTCCTTCGACGTGAAGATCTGTCCGTGATTGCGCAGCGTGTATTGCAGCGAATCGATGATGTGATTGCGGATGATTTCCGGCGTGCCTTCGTCATCGAGCACGGCGCGAAACGCTTCAAGCGTGGCCATCTGTTGCTCCGTCAAATAGATGGGTCTTTTATCGCACGAAAAAAAATCGCTCGCCAAGCGGACAAAAATCGCCGCGTGACGAAGGGGGGCAGCGTTTGCTTTTTTGACGACGTGGCCGGCGCCACGGTCGCCGTGGCCGGGCCGGGTGGCTACAATGGCGAGTTGCCGCATCCTTCGAACACTGCGACCCCATGCGCAACCCAAACGTGTCTCCTGTGAAAGACCTGCTGCTCGAGCGCTACGCTCCCATCGCCGACGGCATCGCGGCGCTTTTCTATCCGTGCGCCGAAGTGGTGATTCACGACCTGCGCGATCAGACCATCGCGTACCTCGTGAACAACCTGTCGAAGCTCGAAGTCGGCGGGCCGTCGGTGCTGGACGAAGTCCATTACGCGGCGCGCGGCCAGACCATCGGACCGTACGAGAAGCTCAACTGGGACGGCCGGCGCATGCGTTGCGTGAGCAACATCCTGTTCGACGACGACGGCAAGCCGGCCGGCATGCTGTGCATCAACTTCAATATCGCGGTGTTCGAAGATGTGCGCTCCACGCTCGATCTGTTCATCAAGGGCGGTAATCTGACGGACGCGCCCGCGGAGGAACTGTTCCGCGACGACTGGCAGGACCGCATCAACACATACCTGCATACGTGGCTGCGCGAACGCCAGATCGGCATCAATGCGCTCACGCGCGAACACAAGCGGGAAATCGTCGAGGCACTGCACGCACAAGGCGCGTTTCGCGGCCGCAGTTCCGCGAACTACGTGGCCGCCGTGCTGACGATGGGACGCGCCACCGTCTACAAGATTCTGAAGCAGATGAAAGAGGGCGGCTGACGGTTCGACCGTCGCTGAATCGCCGAGATTGGTCAATTCAGGGAGGATAAGCATGGTGCGTTACCGGCACTACAAAGGCGGGATTTACGAACTGGTTTGCGAGGCCACGCTCGAGCCGGATCCGACGGTCACGATGATCGTCTACAAAGCCAGCGATGGTACGATCTGGACGCGTCCAGCCTCGGTATTTTTCGAACTGGTCGAAGTCGACGGCGCCAAGGTGCCGCGCTTCGCACCGATCAACTAGCCATTATCAACAAAGGGAAATCTGCATGCGGCTACTGCTTGCCATCATTCTGCCGTGGTTCCAGTTCTTCACGATCGGCCGCCCGTTCGCGGGCATCATCTGCCTGATCCTGCAGATCACGCTGATCGGCTGGATTCCGGCCGCGATCTGGTCGGTGTACGCGCTGAGCCAGTACAACACCGACAAGAAAATCGCCCGGGCGATGGGTAACGGGCGTTAAGGCCGGCGATGCGCGCCGCGCTTCACTTGAGCGGCGGCAATTCGACCGCATCCGGCGCTTCGATCACCACATCGGATTCCGCGATCGCTACGCACGGCAGAATATAGCCTTCCTGTTTTTCTTCCCGGCTGAGCCCGGGCCATTCGATCGTGTAGCGCACGCGTCCCGCAGTCATTTTGCACAGACACGTGCGGCACGTCCCATTACGGCACGAGCGCGGCAAGCGCAGATTCGCAAAGCCGGCGGCTTCGAGAATCGTGAGCGAATCGGGCGCTTCGAAGGTGTGGCCGAGCGGCTCGACGCGAACGAGAGGCGGGCGGGTAGAGTCGGACATCGTGTGAATCTGTGACGGATTGCGCCACACTTTACACGTTGCATCTTCAATGAGTCGTGCCGTTGCGTCGCAAATAGCGGTACACCGTATTGCGCGCCAATCCCAGCTCGCGTGCCGCCGCTGACACATTGCCGTCGAGCCGTTCGAGCGTTTGCGCGATCAGCGTGGCCTGCCATGCCTCCATCTTGCTGGACGCCGGCTGCCCCTGCGCTTGCGCCGCGGCGCGGACCTCATCGCAGGATTCTGAGCCCGCAAGCGCTGCCAGTGATTTCACTCGTGGCTCAGCCGCGGTGTCGACGCAATCCTGCAAGAAGTCCTCGGGCAAATCGTCGAGTTCGATCTGTTCCGCGCCTTCGGCCATGATGCTCGCGGTGCGCAACACGTTGGCCAGTTGCCGCAGATTGCCCGGCCAGCGGCATTGCGCGAATTGTTCGAGCACTTCGGCGGAGACGCGCCGTGGCAGGCGTTCGCCGTCGGCTTGCAATTCCAGTATGCGCGTGACGAGCACACGAAGATCCGTGCGCTCGCGCAGCGTCGGCAAGGTCAGGACGAGTCCATTGATCCGGTAGTACAGGTCTTCGCGGAACGTGCCGGCTTCGATCATCGCGCGCAGGTTGCGGTGGGTCGCGCAGACGATGCGCAAATCCACCGGAATCGCCCGGGTTCCGCCGAGCGGCACGACGTTGCGCTCCTGCAGCACGCGCATCAGGCGCACTTGCTGGGCGAGCGGCATGTCGCCGATTTCGTCGAGGAACAGCGTGCCGCCGTCGGCCTGCACGATCTTGCCGATGCTGCCGCGTTTCTTCGCGCCGGTGAACGCGCCGTCTTCGTAGCCGAACAACTCCGCCTCGATCAGCGTATCCGGCAACGACGCGCAATTCAGCGCGATGAACGGCGCGGCCCGGCGCGGCGAATCGTGATGGATGGCGCGCGCCAGCCACTCCTTGCCGGTGCCGGTCTTGCCGAGCACGAGGATCGGAATATCGCGGCCCCGCAGTTTGGCGACACGCCGCAGGATCGCGGCGATTTGCGCGTCGCCGGTGTCGAGCGTTTCAAGCGTGGCTAGCGGCGCGGGATCGATGCAGCGCGGCGCATGACGCGCGTCGCCCGACAATGGCGCGCGCGAAGTGCCGGCGAAGCTTTCCGTCGGCCCGACGTAGCGTGGCAGCGTATATTCGCCGCGCGCCACCACGCGCACGCCGCTCGGCAGCGTCAACAGAATGCTCTCGCCGGGAGCGCGCGCGATCTGCTGCAACAGCCTCGCGAAGGCCACGCCGAACAGCGCATCGAACGGTTGCCGTTGCAGTTCGGCGAGCGGCTGCCCGAATTGAAACAGCGCGCTGCGATTGGCCGACAGGAACGTGCCGTCCGGCGCGAACGCGGCGAGCCCTTCGAACAGCGTGCCGATGAATTCCGCGCGCGCGTGAAAGTGCACGCGAATCGCGTCGACGAATTGATTGGAGAACAGATGATTTTCGATCATCTGCGCCGACATCCTCACCAGCGCGAGCGTGTGCTTATGAAAGCCGCGCGTATCGCCGCTCACATCGAGCGCGCCGATAGTGCGCCCGAACGGATCGGCAATCGGCGCGCACGAGCACGTGAGAATCCGGTTGGCGTGCAGGAAGTGTTCGCCGGCGTGCACGACGGTCGGCTGGCCATCGACGAGCGCGGTGCCGATCGCATTGGTGCCGCGATCCGCTTCGGCCCACGACACACCCGTACACAGCGCGACGCGATTGGCCTTTTCGACGAAGTCGCTGTCGCCGAGACTGTGCAGGATCACGCCGTGATTGTCGGTGAGCAGCACCATGCTTTGCGTATCGACGATCTGCGCATGCAGCGTCTCCATGACAGGAAGCGCATGCGTGAACAGCGATTGATTGCGATCGACGAGCTCACGCAGCGCAGGCCGGGGGAGCGGATGAAAGTCCGGCGTCTCCGACGCGCGCAGGCCGATTTCGAGCGAGCGGGCGTGAGCTTGCGCGATGACATCGGGCCGACCCACAGTGGGCGGCGTGGCGGAACGTTGGGTCAAGGCATGTCTCCGGTGAAACGGACACGGCGGGTACGTTGCCCTCCGCTCGATGCCGCAGCGCAACATGCGCGCCCACGGCCGAACACCGATATTACAGGACGAATCGCGCGGCGCACGGCAGGGAAAAAACGGAGGCCGTGCGGCGCCGCATGCCTCAAAAAAACGCGCGGAGCACCAAAATCAGGCAAACAAAAAGGAAAACTTGCGCCGTGGCCGAACTCGTCTAAAGTGAATCAAATCACCTCCGCGGGCCGCGAACTATTCCGCCGCCGCAATCAGGTGACGAGCCCGCGTCGTCAGCATTGGACAAGGAGGTTGTGGGCTAGCGACGCGATCAGACGCAACCGGCGTGCGCACTACCAGGCTACACCATGCGCAGCACCTACCTTCCAGGTGAACACCCATGCAGATCCTATTCCCGAATGAAACTCCTGAATATTCAGGTCGCGAACTCACCTTGGCGTTCCCGGCGATGGTCGATGGGCAGAGGGTGGAATGCATGATCACGGCGGAGGCACTGGAAGACCACTACGGCGCCGCATCGCCGCGTCTGGAGGACATGGTCGGCGCATTCGACGCGCACCGCGCCAGGATCGAAGCGGCCACGCGACGCCTGATATCGGAAACGAGAGCGCAATGTCTCGTGCTGAGAAGCGGCTATGTGCGCTTCTACGAAGCCAATTGGCGTAATTGACTGAAGGCGTTTCCGACGTCCTGTCGGTCAACGCCGCAAGCAGGAAAGCCGCGCAAGAAGCAGAAGGCGAGGAAACCCACGCGCGGCATCGATCATTCAAACCGTCCGCGGCCAGCCGTGCCGCCGGCGTCCCAACTTGCGCGCGAGTGCGCTCAAATCATCCGCCGCAGCGTCCGATCTTTCAACACTACGTGATGCGCGATTGCGGCCAGCGCGTGCAAGCCGATCACCCAGTAGAACGCATTGCCGAGCCACTCATGCACGGTCTTGAGCAATGGCCGCGCGACGGGATCGGCGCCGACCAGCGTGTAATCGATGTTGACCCACGCCAGCGTGACCGGATGTCCGCCGGTGTTGATCATCAGGATGCCGAGCAGCGGCTGGACGAAGATGAAAATGTACAAGGCGAGATGCGCGGCCCGCGCCAGAAAGGCGAGCAGCCGGTTGCTGTCGACTTCGGCGGGCGCGCCGGCCCACAGTCGCCAGAGCAGACGCAAACAGGCCAGCCCCAGCACCAGCGTGCCGCACCAGAAATGCACGCTGCTCCAGAACGCGCGGCTGTCGCTGCCCTTGGGCCCGCGAATCTCGATCGCCAGATAAGCCAGCGCGATCAGCAGAAACATGGCCCAGTGAAAGAAAATGGCGGGCGCCGTATAGCGGTCCGAGGTGCGGCTGTAAGACATGTAGGGGACTCCCGTGTCCAGGTCGATCGTTTTATTAATCGTCAGATGATAAACGGTGCCCGACCGGAATGGGCACCGTGAATAAAACCGTCGTTGATCCAGCCCCGGGTTTGGCCGACGAGCGTCCGCGCCGCGCCTACTCGCTGCCGAGATAGAAATAGCGGAACAGGAAAATCGCCGCGATGATCCATACCACCAGCTTCACCTTGCGCGCCTGGCCGGTCAACAGCTTCAGGCCCGCATACGAGATGAAGCCGAACGCGACGCCATTGGCGATCGAATAGGTGAAGGGCATCAGCAGCGCGGTGAGCGCGGCCGGCACGACTTCAGTGGCGTCGTCCCACGGCAGGTCGAGCATTTCGCGCAGCATCAGGCACGACACGTACAGCAGCGCCGGCGCCGTCGCATAGCCGGGCACCACACCCGCCAGCGGCGCGAAAAAGAGCGCCGCGAGGAACAGCACGGCCACGGTGATGGCCGTCACGCCCGTACGTCCGCCGGCTTGCACGCCCGACGCGCTTTCGATGTACGCGGTGGTCGACGAAGTCCCCAGCATCGAGCCGGCCAGAATTGCCGTGCTGTCCGCAAGCAGTGCGCGGTTAAGGCGGTGCATCTTGCCTTCCACCAGCAGCCCGGCGCGATTGGCCACGCCCATCAGCGTGCCGGTCGCATCGAACAGTTCGACGAGGAAGAACACGAGGATCACGTTCAGCACGCCGCCCGACAGCGCGCCGCGAATGTCGAGCTGGAACAGCGTCGGCGAAATGGACGGCGGCGCGGAGACGATGCCGTGGAACTGATTGCCGCCGAAGAAAAAGCTCAACACCGTCACGCCGACAATCCCGATCAGGATCGAGCCACGCACCCGCAGATGATCCAGCGTCACGATCGCGAAGAAGCCGATCACCGCGAGAATCACGTGCGGGTTGTGCAGATCGCCGAGCGTCACGAGCGTGGCCGGACTGCCGACCACTACGCCGGCCGACTTCAGCGAAATGATCGCGAGAAAGAGGCCGATACCGCCGGTGATGGCAATGCGTATCGAATGCGGAATGCCGTTGACGATCACCTCACGCACGCGAAACAGCGTGACGATCAGGAACAGGCAGCCGGAAATGAACACCGCGCCGAGCGCGGCCTGCCAGGTGAAGCCCATGCCTTTCACGACGGTGTACGCGAAGTACGCGTTCAGCCCCATGCCCGGCGCGAGCGCGATCGGATAGTTCGCGTAGAGACCCATGATCAATGACGCGAGCGCGGCCACGATGCAGGTCGCGACGAACACCGCGTCCTTCGGCATGCCGGCGTCGCCGAGAATCGCCGGGTTGACGAAGATGATGTAGGCCATCGTCAGGAAGGTGGTCAGTCCGGCGAGCACTTCGGTGCGCAGGTTGGTGCCAGCGGCTTCGAAGCCGAAGTAGCGTTTTATGGAGTCCATGAGGCGGGTCTCTCGTCGTTCAGAAAGCGTTTCTTGTGGTTGGGGCGGTGAAGGCGCCGCGTCGCTGAGGCTGCGGGCGCTGGGGTCACGGGCGGATTGTAGTCAGGATTGGCGGCGGTGTGCCGCATTGTGTGGCTGAGCGGCTGTGTAAACGCTCATTCGGCGGGCGGTTCGTCGGGAGATTGTGGCGCCGATGCATCAGGCTGCGGCCGTTGGCGCGCCAGCCAGCGATCCAGTTCGCCCGCGAAGCTCTTACTGTCGCGTTGGCTGAAGGCCGAAGGGCCGCCGGTATCGACGCCGCTGCCGCGCAACTGGTCGAGCATCGACCGCATGCGCAGCCGTTCTTCGATCGTGCCGGGCGTGTACCAGTTGCCGCGCGGATCGAGCGCCTGGGCGTTTTTGGCCAGCACGGCGGCGGCGAGTGGGATGTCGGCGGTGATCACGAGATCGTCGGCGGCGACACGTTCGGCGATGAGGTCGTCGGCGGCGTCGAAGCCGGCCGGCACCTGGATCGCGCGGATCAACGGCGACGGCGGCACGCGCAGAAACGAATTGGCGACCAGCGTCAGCCTCATGCCGGTGCGGCGCGCGGCACGGTACAGCATGTCCTTGATCACGGCCGGACAGGCGTCGGCGTCAACCCAGATTGACATGGTTCGGATTCCGGCGGCGGGTTGTCGAAGGGGCGAGATGATACCTTGCCAGCGCGCGGGGCGGCGCGGCAAGCGAATTTACGATGTTGCGGGGAAGCGGGGAAGCGGGGAAGCGGGGAAGCGGGGAAGCGGGAAAGCGGGAAAGCAGGAAAGCGGAAAGCGGAAAGCGGAAAGTGGAAAGTGGAAAGTGGAAAGTGGAAAGTGGAAAGCGGAAAGTGGAAAGCAGGAAAGGCATATGGGGCTAAAAGCGCCCGCGACCGTTGCAGTCGCAGGCAGCCCCGCATGCCACGCGGCAACTGGCGCTTACTGCGCTATCGTTCCACCCGATCCCTGCGCCCGCCGTTGCGCGACGATACGGCCGGCGCGTTGCGCATTCTCCGGGTAGTCGATCCAGTCGAGCGGATCGTAACCGGCGGCACGCCAGTCGGCCAGATCGGCCTTCACCTGGGCACGCGTTTTCGGCGCCGACGGATCGTAGGGCCGCGCCGAAGTCTGCGCAAACGCGGTGCTCATGCTCACGGCGGCCAACAGCGCGCCGAGTCCAACTCGAGAAACGATTTTCATGACGAGCTCCTATGGAGCGGTTAAAAACGACAGCGGTATTCTAGTTTTCATATGCATTTCGAGTAAGGCGATTGAAGGCAATGCACCATTTCGCCCAGCGATTCAAACCGGGCTGAATGATCCTGTGACTCAGGGCGGCGACGGTTTGCTGAAGCGGTCCAACACGGCGCTCAGCAAGTCGATCGGCAGCGGGAAAACGATCGTCGAATTCTTGTCGGCGGCAATCGTCGTGAGCGTTTGCAGGTAGCGCAACTGCATCGCCTGGGGCTGGCGCGAGAGCGTCTGCGCCGCTTCCAGCAGGTGCTGCGAGGCCTGCAATTCGCCCTCCGCGTGAATCACCTTGGCGCGCCGCTCGCGCTCGGCTTCGGCTTGACGGGCAATCGCGCGGATCATCGTTTCGTTGATATCCACGTGCTTGATTTCCACGATCGATACCTTGATGCCCCACGCGTCGGTCTGCGCGTCCAGCACTTTCTGGATATCGGCGTTCAATTGCTCGCGATCCGCCAGCAGTTCGTCGAGTTCGTGCTTGCCGAGCACCGCGCGCAGCGTCGTTTGCGATAACTGGCTGGTCGCTTCAAAGTAACGCGCCACCTGGATCACCGCTTTCTCCGGATCGACCACGCGGAAATACACCACCGCGTTGACCTTCACCGAGACGTTGTCGCGCGTGATCACGTCTTGCGGCGGCACGTCGAACACGACGGTGCGCAGGTCCATACGCACGGCCTGCTGCACGATCGGAATGATCAGCACGAGGCCCGGTCCCTTGACCTTCCAGAAGCGCCCGAGCATGAACACGACGCCGCGTTCGTACTCCCGAAAAATCCGTATCGATGAGGCAATCAGCGCGGCCACCAGCAGAATCAGAATGCTGCTGAAGCCGAATGTGAAACCGATCATGAGCTTTCTCCTTGTTGTCGTGCTTCCGCGGGCACCACGGTCAACGTCAGGCCGCGCCGCGCCGTAACGCGCACCGCATGGCCCGCCGCAACCGGGGCCGTGCTGGACACCCGCCAGCGTTCCCCATGCACTTGTGCCCAACCGCCCAGCGCGCCATCCGCGGTGAGGTCCGCCGGCGACAGGCCGCCGTCGAGCACCACGCCGACGCTGCCGATCAGCGCTTCCGAACCCGTCACCACCGGGCGGCGCCGCGCGTGCAGCGCGAGTCGCGATACGCCCAGCACGAACACCACGCTGAACACGGCCACGGCGGTGATCATCGGCAGAGGGATGCCGTAGCCGGGCACGTCGGTATCGATCAGCATCAGCGCGCCGATCACGAACGCGACCACGCCGCCGAAGCCGAGCGAGCCGAAGGTCGGCAGAAACGCCTCGCCGATCAGGAACGCTATGCCGAGAAAGATCAGACCGAGGCCGACGTAGTTGATCGGCATCATCTGCATGGCGAAGAGGCCGAGCAGCAGGCTGATCGCGCCGACCACGCCGGGCAGCACGAAGCCCGGATTGGCGAATTCGAAGAACAGGCCGTACATGCCGATCATCAGCAGGATCAGCGCGACGTTGGGATCGGTGATCACGGCGAGGAAATGGCTGCGCCAGTCGGCTTCGAGCGTGACGATCGGGGCGTTGGCCGTATTGAGCTTGACGTTGCCCGCGCTCGTGACGATCGCCCGGCCGTCCAGTTGGCGCAGCAGGTCGGGCACATCGCGCGCATTCAGATCGACGACGTGCTGTGCGAGCGCGTCCGCCGCCGACAGGCTCACGGCTTCGCGGACCGCACGCTCGGCCCAGTCGGTGTTGCGCCCGCGCATCTGGGCGAGGCCGCGAATATAGGCGGCGGCATCGTGGACCTGCTTGCGCAGTTCGGTCGATTGGGTGTCGAGCGGCAGGGCGCTGGCGGAGCCGGTGGGCGCGGACGCCGCGGGTTTTGCCGACCCGCCGCTGCCACCGCCGCCGCCAATGCCGGGCAAGCCCGGCGTTCCGCCGCCCCCCGGCGGCTCAGCGCCGCCAATGCCCATCTGGATCGGCGTCGCCGCGCCGAGATTGGTGCCCGGCGCCATCGCCGCGATGTGGCTCGCATAGACGATATACGTGCCGGCGCTCGCCGCACGCGCGCCACTCGGGGCAATGAACGTGGCGACCGGCACGGGCGAGGCGAGAATCGCCTTGATGATCTGCCGCATCGACGTATCGAGCCCGCCCGGCGTATCGAGTTGCAGCACGGCAAGCTGCGCGCGATCGTCAGCGGCGCGCTGCAGACTGCGCACGATGAAGTCGGCGCTGGCCGGACTGATCGCCCCGTTCACCGGAATGACGACGACGCTGTTGGGGGCGACGGCGGCGCGAAGTGGGACATTAGCGACATTCAATTCGCATGACGCGAATCCAAACGTCAAAAGCACGCCGAGCACGGTCATGCCGCGCATCAACCGGCCCACGACATCGCCACGGATAAGCGACATGCGCGAGCCAGACTGCCGGAACGGGAGACGTGGATACGTGCTCATCGCTGACGGCTGCCGCGCGCGGTCAGGGCGTATCGACCGGCGCGGGCCGATACCCCAAAAGAAGGCTGGCCTGCTCCTTACAGCTTAGTCCGATTCCGCCCGGCGCGTGAAATCCGCGCGCGCCGGACGGTAATCGGTCGGCCGCATGCCGGTCCACTTGCGAAACGCGCGATGAAACGCGCTCGGTTCGGCAAAGCCCACCGAGGTCGCGATGTCTGCGATGGTGCGGTCGGTGTCCTGCAGTTCGCCGATCGCGATGTCGCGCCGCAGGTCGTCCTTGATCGACTGATACGTATAGCCTTCCTGTTTCAAACGCCGCCGCATGGTGGCCTCGGCGACGTGCAGGCGATCGGCCATCTGATCGGCGGCGGGCCAGCCGGCCATCGGCATGGCGCGCAGCATCTTGCGCACGCGCGCCGCGAGCGAGCCGGGATTGCGGTACTTGACGATGAAGCTGCCGGGCGCATCGCGCAGGAAGGGCTTGACCGATTTGGTCGTCTGAATCACGGGCAGGTCGAGAAACGCCGGCGCGAGGTCCACGTACGACTCGGCCTGATCGAAGCTCATCTGATCGCAGAACATCAACCGGTACTCGTGCGCGGCGGGCGGCTCGGCGCAGCGAAAGCGCGCCTCGAGCAACGGAATGCGCCGCCCGACCAGCCAGCACAACAGCCCATACACGAGGATGAAGTAGGTCGCGTAGGCGAACATGGCCGTTGGCGGCGCGCCGGCGTTTTCCACGAAGCGCAGGCGCACGCGCTGCGCGTCCGTTTCGATCCGCACGCCGAGATCGTCCAGCACCAGGCGCATGAAACCGACCGCGCGTGCCAGCGCCTGGGCGCCATTGCGCGCGGTGAGCGCCGTCTGCGTCATGGCGATGAAGCTGCCGCTTTTCATGCGATGCGAATCCTGGCCGAAGAACTCGTCGTCCATCGCGCGCGCAATCGCCGCCCACAGCGCGCCGTATTGCGCCGACGACACCCGGCTTTTCTGCGACGCCAGCATCGGCGCCGCGATGCCGGCGGCTTCGGCAAGCGGCAGCGCGTCGAGGCCGCGCGAGCGCGCCAGCGCGAGCGCTTCCTCGACCATGCTGACGGAAATCGTCCCTTTATCGTTTTTCATGCGTGTCCGGCTTTACGGAGAGTCTGGCAAAAGCGCTCAGCGTTTTCCTTGTGGAAATTCGCCAAGTGCCTGAAATCGTGGACGTATGCGGCCTCATATCGTAACAGTATGGCAAATGCGCTCAATCAGAATGATCGGGCTGAGCATCGAACCTGCCCGGCGGCTTGCCTACACTGGGCCTCAACCGATCGCGCACAGCCTGCCTTGGGCGACGCCGCCACGAGGCGCGACATGAGCCGCGATCACACGCACAGCACAGGACCGAGCGCCATGGACAGCTTCTACACCGACGAACAACGGATGATCCGCGACGCCGCTCGCGACTTCGCCACCGAGCGGCTCGCCCCGCATGCGGGTCAATGGGACCGCGACGCGCAACTGCCCGCCGAGGTCGTCAAGCAGATGGGCGACCTTGGTTTTCTCGGCATGATCGTGCCGGCGGAGTGGGGCGGCTCCTACACCGACTACGTGGCCTATGCGCTCGCGCTCGAAGAGATCGCCGCGGGCTGCGCCGCCTGTGCCACGCTGATGAGCGTGCACAACTCGGTCGGCTGCGGGCCGCTTCTCAACTTCGGCACGGAAGCACAAAAAGACCGCTATTTGCAGGACCTCGCGACCGGCCGCCGCATCGGCGCGTTCTGCCTGACCGAGCCGCAGGCCGGCTCGGAGGCGAACAATCTGCGCACGCGCGCCGTGCTGCGCGACGGCAAGTGGATTCTCAATGGCAGCAAGCAGTTCGTGACCAACGGCTCGCGCGCCGACCTCGCGATCGTCTTCGCCGTCACCGATCCCGAGCGCGGCAAGCGTGGTCTGTCGGCCTTCATCGTGCCGACCGATACGCCGGGTTTCAACGTCGGCAAGCCGGAACACAAGCTCGGCATTCGCGCCTCCGACACCTGTCCGATTTCGCTCGACGACTGCGCCGTGCCGGAAGCCAATCTGCTCGGCGAGCCGGGCGAAGGCTTGCGCATCGCGCTGTCGAATCTCGAAGGCGGCCGCATCGGCATTGCCGCGCAGGCGGTCGGCATCGCGCGGGCCGCGTTCGATGCCGCGCGTCTCTACGCAAACGAACGCATCCAGTTCGGCAAGGCGTTGAAGGAGCATCAGACTATCGCCAACATGCTCGCCGACATGGCCACGCGCCTGAACGCCGCGCGCCTGCTCGTGCATCACGCGGCGCGGCTGCGCACGGCGGGCAAGCCGTGTTTGTCGGAGGCTTCGCAGGCCAAGCTGTTCGCGTCGGAACTGGCCGAGGAAATCTGCTCGAACGCGATCCAGATTCACGGCGGCTATGGGTATCTCGAAGACTACGCGGTGGAGCGCCATTACCGCGACGCGCGCATCACGCAGATTTACGAAGGGACCAGCGAAGTGCAGCGCATGCTGATCGCGCGGCATGTGTAAATAGAAGTGAGGCTGGTTTTGAGTGCAAAATAGCTTGCCCGCCGAGTAGAAAGCAGTGCAACGCGGGACAAAAAAAGCGGAGCGCATACCGCGCCACCAGGAGACGACGATGACTGCAGCGAAGGCCTTTTTCGACGCGCGCGACCTGTTATTGCGCCATCGAACCGACTACGACCGCGCGTACCGCGAATTCGCGTGGCCGGCACTAGGCGAGTTCAACTGGGCGCTCGACTATTTCGACGTAATCGCGCGCAATAACGACAATCCCGCTCTGTGGATCGTAGACGATCCCGCCAGCGACGGCCTGCGCCTGTCCTACGCGCAGATGTCGGAGCGCTCGGCGCGCATGGCGAATTTCCTGCGCGGCATGGGCGTGGGCCGCGGCGACCGTCTGCTGCTGATGTTGCCGAACCGCGTCGAACTGTGGGACGTGATGCTCGCGGCCATGAAGCTCGGCGCGATCGTGCTGCCCGCCACCACCCAGCTTTCCGCCGACGACGTGCGCGACCGCGTGCAGATCGGCGGCGCGAATTTCGCGGTGGTCGATAGCGCGGAGCTGGCCAAATTCGATGCGCTCGAAGCGCCGCTCACGCGCCTGTCGGTGGGCACGCCGCGCGAGGGCTGGATCGATCTCTCCGCGGCCTATGACGCATCGCCGCAATTCACGCCCGAGGGCGTCACGCGGGCCACCGATCCGATGCTGTTGTATTTCACCTCGGGCACGACCTCGAAGCCCAAGCTCGTCGAACACACGCATCAAAGCTATCCGGTCGGCCATCTGTCGACGATGTACTGGATCGGTCTGCAACCGAACGATATCCATTGGAACATCAGCTCGCCGGGCTGGGCCAAGCACGCGTGGAGCTGCTTCTTCGCGCCGTGGAATGCGCAGGCCTGCGTGTTCGTTTTCAACTTCCCGCGCTTCGTGCCGAAAGACACGCTGAACGCGCTGGTGCGTTTCAACATCACCACGCTGTGCGCGCCGCCGACCGTCTGGCGCATGCTGGTGCAGGAGCATCTCACCGCCTACCCGGTCAAGCTGCGCGAAATCGTCGGCGCCGGCGAGCCGTTGAATCCCGAGGTCATCGAGCGCGTGAAGCACGCGTGGGGCATCACGATACGCGACGGTTTCGGCCAGACCGAGACCACATGCCAGATCGGCAACTCGCCGGGCCAACCGGTCGTGCCCGGTTCGATGGGGCGCCCGCTGCCGGGCTACACCATCGAGCTCATCGATGCCGACGACCAGCCCGTCACGGAAGGCGAAATCGCGCTGCCGCTGGCCGAACGGCCGCTCGGTTTGATGACCGGTTACGCGAACAACGCCAAGGCTACCGCACAGGCCATGCGCAACGGTTTCTATCGCACGTCCGACGTCGCGCTGCGCCGTGACGACGGCTACTACGTCTATGTCGGCCGCGCCGACGACGTCTTCAAATCGTCCGATTACCGCCTGAGTCCGTTCGAACTCGAAAGCGTGCTGATCGAACACGAGGCGATCGGTGAGGCCGCCGTGGTGCCGAGCGCCGACGCTCTGCGTCTGTCGGTGCCCAAGGCGTTCGTCACCGTGCGCCAGGGTTACGAAGCCGGCCCCGAACTCGCGCGCGCGGTGTTCGCGTTCTCGCGCGAAAAGCTCGCGCCGTACAAGCGGATTCGCCGCCTGCAATTCAGCGAGTTGCCCAAGACCATTTCCGGCAAGATTCGCCGCGTCGAATTGCGGCGCCGCGAAATGGAGCGCGAGGCCGAGCCCGCGCGCCTGCCTGATGAGTATTGGGAAGAAGATTTCCCGGATCTGCGTTGATTTTATTTGTCCCCAGTCACTGTCCGGCCGCCTCGCGGCCACTGCAGAGGAGTTTCAGCATGAGCGCAATTGCTGCCGTTGCCACCGTCAAGTTGCTGATCAACGGCGAGTTCGTCGAATCGAAGACCAGCGAATGGCGCGACATCGTCAATCCCGCCACGCAAGAGGTGCTGGCGCGCGTCCCGTTCGCCACCGCCGATGAGGTGAACGAAGCCATCCGTTCCGCCCACACCGCGTTCAAGACCTGGAAGGACACGCCGATCGGTGCGCGCATGCGCATCATGCTGAAGTACCAGGCGCTGATTCGCGAGCATATGCCGCGTATCGCGAAGACCTTGAGCGCGGAACAGGGGAAGACGATTCCCGATGCCGAAGGCGATATCTTCCGCGGCCTCGAAGTGGTCGAGCATGCGTGTTCGATCGGCACCTTGCAGCAGGGCGAATTCGCGGAGAACGTGGCGGGCGGCGTTGACACGTACACGCTGCGGCAACCGATCGGCGTGTGCGCCGGCATCACACCGTTCAACTTCCCGGCGATGATCCCGCTGTGGATGTTCCCGATGGCAATCGTGTGCGGCAATACGTTCGTGTTGAAGCCTTCCGAGCAGGACCCGCTCTCGACCATGCAACTGGTCGAACTCGCGCTCGAAGCCGGTGTGCCGAAGGGCGTGCTGAACGTGGTGCACGGCGGCAAGGAGGTGGTCGACGCGCTCTGCACGCACGAACTGGTTAAGGCGATTTCGTTCGTCGGCTCGACGGCGGTCGGCACGCACGTGTACCGCCTCGGCAGCGAGCACGGCAAGCGCGTGCAATCGATGATGGGCGCGAAAAACCACGCCGTGGTGCTGCCCGATGCGAACCGCGAGCAGACGCTGAACGCGCTGGCTGGCGCAGGATTCGGTGCAGCGGGACAGCGCTGCATGGCGACCTCGGCGGTTGTGCTGGTGGGCGCGGCGCAGCAATGGTTGCCGGACCTGGTCGCCAAGGCCAAGACGCTGAAAGTCAACGCGGGCAACGAACCGAACACGGACATCGGCCCGGTGGTTTCGCGCGCGGCAAAGCAGCGCATTCTCGGCCTGATCGAAACCGGCGTGAAAGAAGGCGCCACGCTCGCGCTCGACGGTCGCGGCGTAAAAGTGCCGGGCTACGAGCAAGGCAACTTCATCGGTCCGACGGTCTTTAGCGACGTCACCACTGAAATGGAAATCTACCGTCAGGAAATTTTCGGGCCGGTGCTGGTGGTGCTGAACGCGGCAACGCTCGATGACGCGATCGCGCTGGTCAACCGCAATCCGTTCGGCAACGGCGTGGGCCTCTTCACGCAGAGCGGCGCGGCGGCACGCAAATTTCAGAGCGAGATCGATATCGGTCAGGTCGGCATCAACATTCCGATTCCGGTGCCGGTGCCGTTCTTCAGCTTCACCGGTTCGCGCGGCTCGAAACTCGGCGATCTCGGCCCGTATGGCAAACAGGTCGTGCAGTTCTACACGCAGACCAAGACCGTCACCGCCCGCTGGTTCGACGACGACACCGTCAACGACGGCGTCAATACGACCATCAGCCTGCGCTGAGTCCACGCGGCTTCTGAAGACTGGAGACGAGATCATGAAAATAGGCTTTATCGGACTCGGCAACATGGGTGCGCCGATGGCGCACAACCTGCTCAAGGCGGGCCACGCGGTCAACGTGTTCGACCTCAACGCGCAAGCCGTGCAGGCGCTCGTCGATGCCGGCGCGAAAGCGGCGGGTTCGCCGAAAGCGGCGGCGACCGACGCGGAATGCGTGATCACCATGCTGCCCGCCGCCGCCCATGTGCGCAGCGTGCTGACCGCGGACGACGGCATCTTCGCCGGCATCGCGAAGGGCGTGACCATCATCGATTCGAGCACGATCGATCCCGCGAGCGTGAAATCATTCGCCGAACTCGCGCAGCAACACGGCAACACTTTTGTCGACGCGCCCGTGTCCGGCGGCACTGGCGGCGCGGCGGCCGGCACGCTGACCTTCATGGTCGGCGGCAGCGCGAGCGCGTATGAGCTGGTCAAGCCGGTACTCTCGGCGATGGGTAAGAACATCGTGCATTGCGGCGATACCGGCACGGGCCAGGTCGCGAAGATTTGCAACAACCTCGTGCTCGGCATCACGATGGCGGGCGTGGCCGAAGCCATGTCGCTCGGCGAGGCGCTCGGCATCGACGCGAATGTGCTGGGCGGCATCATCAATACGTCGACCGGGCGCTGCTGGAGTTCGGACACGTATAACCCGATGCCCGGTGTGATCGAGACAGCGCCGTCCACGCGCGGTTACACCGGCGGCTTCGGCACAGATCTGATGCTCAAGGACTTAGGACTCGCCACCGACGCCGCTAAAACCGCGCGTCAACCGCTCTATCTCGGCGCGCTCGCGCAACAGCTTTACCAGACGATGAGCACGAAAGGCGCGGGACGTCTCGACTTTTCCGCGGTCATCAAGCTTTATCGTCAGGACGGCAAGGACGGAGGCGCGGCATGATCGAACTCGACTACGCGCACGAAGGCGCCGTCGCGCAACTCACCCTCAAGCGGCCGCCCGCCAACGCGTTCACGCCCGAGGGCTTGTTGCAATTGCAGCAGACCGTCGAGCGCCTGAACGGCGAGGCGCGCGTGCGGGCAATCGTGATTACCGGCGACGGCCCCAAGTTCTTCAGCGCGGGCGCAGACCTGAACACGTTCGCCGACGGCAACCGCGGAGTCGCGCGCACCGCGGCGGCGCGCTTTGGCGCGGCGTTCGAGACCTTGCAGAACGCGCGGCCGGTGGTGATCGCGGCGATCAACGGGTATGCGATGGGCGGCGGGCTCGAATGCGCGCTGGCTTGCGATATTCGCATCGCCGAACAACATGCGTTGCTGGCGTTGCCCGAGACGGCAGTCGGCTTGCTGCCCTGTGGTTGCGGCACGCAGACGCTGCCGTGGCTGGTTGGCGAAGGCTGGGCCAAGCGGATGATTCTGACCGGCGAGCGCGTCGATGCGGCGACGGCGTTGCGCATCGGTCTGGTCGAAGAAGTGGTGGAGAAGGGCGCGGCGCGCGAGGCCGCGCTGGCCATGGCGGCGCGTGTCGCTACGTTGAGTCCGCAGGCGGTCGGCTTCAGCAAGACGCTGATTCATCAGGGGCGCAACGGCGTGCCGCGCGCGGCGGCGCTGGCGCTGGAGCGCGAGCGCTTTGTCGATCTGTTCGACGGCGCCGATCAGCGCGAAGGCGTCAATGCGTTCCTCGAAAAGCGCACGCCGCGCTGGCAGGTGACGCAGGCCGCGCAGGCGGATTCCTCGCAGCAGGAGACGCGTTGATGAGCGCATTGCAAAGCGTCATAGCCGAAACGAGCCTCGAAGCGGAACGCGAGATCCTGTTTCGCGTGGTGAATCGCGTGGCGATCATCACGCTGAACCGTCCCGCCGCGCTCAATGCGCTTTCGCACGCGATGGTGCGCGAGCTTGCCGTGCTGGTCGAGCATTGCCGCACCGACGACGGCATCGTCGCGCTCGTGCTGAAAGGCGCGGGCGCCAAAGGTTTCTGCGCGGGCGGGGACGTGCGCGAAGTGCAGCGGCTCGCGAAGAACGGCGACAGCCGGTGGCTCGCGTTCTTCGTCGACGAATACCGGCTCGACTATGCGCTGCACACGTTTCCGAAGCCGGTGGTCGCGTTGCTCGACGGCATCGCGATGGGCGGCGGCATGGGGCTCGGCCAGGGGGCGCGGCTGCGCATCGTGACCGAGCGCAGCAAGATCGCCATGCCGGAGACGCGCATCGGCTTTCTGCCGGACGTCGGCGCGACACGCTTTCTGAGCGTGATGCCGGCGGAGCTCGAGCTATATGTCGGGCTGACCGGCGCGACCTTGTCCGGCGCCGATGCGTTGCGCCTGCAACTGGCCGATCTGTGCGTGCCGGCCGAATGGCTCGCCAGTTTCGAAGAGCGTCTGCAGCGCATGCCGCTCGAAGGCGATCTGATGGCTGCCTTGCGCGGCGTGTTCGAGCCGCCGTGCAACATCATTCCGCACGCGCCGCTGGCCGCGTTCACGCAACTGATCTTGCGGCATTTCGACCGCCGTTCGAGCGTCGAGCGGATGGTCGCGACGGTGCGGCACGACCTGGAGCGCGAGCCGCCGCGCGAGGTGAAGCAGTGGTTGCAATCCATCTACGATGCGCTGACCAGCCATTCGCCCACCATGCTTTACGTCACGCGTGAGGCGCTTTTGCGTGGGCGGCAGATGAGCTTGGCCGAGTGCTTCCGCATGGAGTTGGGTATCGTCAAACGCGTGATCGAGGAGGGTGACTTCTGTGAAGGCGTGCGAGCCCAGTTGATCGATAAGGATCGCAAGGCGCGCTGGGCACCTGCCACGCTCGCCGAGGTGCGGCCCGAGCGCGTCAAACATTTTCTCGCCTCGCCGTGGAAGAGCGAGGCGCATCCGCTGGCTGCGTTGGGCGCGCAGCAGGGGTGAAAGTGGGGAGGGCACTGTGTGCAAGCGCCGCTGAAGGAGGCCGCGCTGCGTCTGGCCGAAGGCGGCATCAAGTTCGTGGTGGTGGCCGGCCAACTGAACGATGCCCGCCTAACAGACTGAAGCGTCTCCGCGCGGCGCCTTGCACAACAGCGCCGCGCGAGACACGCAATCAACTTTCGCCGACCGCTTCAGCATGCAACATCCCAGGCGCCGGCGCATCGCCTTGCGCGCCGCGTACGCGGGAAACCCACAACACGCCGGCCAGCGCGACCGCAACCGAAGCCCAGCCGACCGTCCCGTAACCGATGATCTGGCCGCTCGGCGAACTGCTGAGCATCAAGCCGCCGATCCATGCGCCGCATCCCGTGCCCAATGCCTGGAGCGCACTGTTCGCGCTGAGAAAAGCGCCGCGCCGGGCAGGCTCGGGCACGGTGGTCAGCAGTGCCTGCATGGGCACCATGCGCCCGGACATCAGCACCATGAAAACTGGGAAAAACATCACCAGCGCGTAAAACGGCAGATTCGGCAGATGCGTGACGAACAGCACCGGCAAAAACGCGAGTACCGCCGCGATCCGGAACACGCGCCGCGTGCCGTAACGATCCGCGAGTTCGCCCACCCGGCGCGAAGTGAAGAACGTCGCTGCGCCACCGGCCATATAGAGCCATGACAATTGCTCGGGCGCCACGCCGTGATTGACGACCAGCACCGGCGAAATGAACGGAATCACCAGCATGTGCGCGACCATCATCATGAAGGTCAGCGCAAACGCATTCAGATGCCGCGGGTTGCTCAGGAGCCGCCACAAATCCGGCAGCACTTCCGCGAGCGGCGGCTGACGGCGGCTCAAATGCTCCGCCAGCGATGGCACCAGTTGCCGTCCCGCCGTCCACACGAGCAGCGACAGCGCCACCAGCAGGAAGAACGGCGCGGCCCAGCCGAAGTGCGCGCCGAGCATCACGCCGGCCGGCACGCCCGCAATCGCCGCGAGGGAAAAGGCGGTCATGATCGTGCCGGTGGCGGCGCCGCGGCGCTGAACCGGGATCACGTCGCCGACGATCGCCATGATCACCGAGCCCAGCACGCCGCCCGTGATGCCCGCGAACGCGCGTGCGGCCAGCAGCAGCGGAAAGCTGCTCGCCAGCGCGCACGCCAGGTTCGACAGCGCGAACAGCGCATACATGGTCAGCAGCAGACGGCGCCGGTCGAAGCGGTCGATATAGGTCGCCGCGAACAGTCCCGACAGTCCCGAGCACCACGAATACGCCGACACGGCCGTCGCGAATGCAGCCGGCGTGATCGCGAACGCGTGCATGATCTGCGGGCCGAGCGGCATCATCACCATGAAGTCCATGATGATGGTGAACTGCGTCAGCGCGAGCAGCCACAGCAGGCGGCGTTCGTGCTTTGCGCTTATTGAGTACATCGATCGATTCCTTGTTGTTGTTTTTGGAAGCACAGTGCTCGCGCGACTCGCGCCGCCGCCGGATCGCACGCGCCTCAAAACGCATGTGATCCCGCGGACGGCCGACACTCAATCGTCGAGCGTTTCGTGCACCGCTTCGGCGCCCTGTTTCCAGTAGCTGGCCGCGCGAATGCGTGATTTGTCGACGCCGCGTTCCGTGCACAGGTGATAGCGCACTGCGCGCATCGTCGCGGCTTCGCCGGCTGCCCAGACATAGCCTTCGCCGTTTTCGGGCAGGTAGGTGTCGCGCACGGCCTGCAGCAAGGCCTCGCCGCGCACACCCGCTTCGCTGCGATAGCGCCACACGAGATGCAACTCGGCCTGCGTCGTGAATTCGATCTGCGCCGACGGATCAGCCACTTCGATCACGGCCGCGACGCGCTTGCCGGCCGGCAGCTCTTCGAGACGCCGGGCGATGGCGGGCAACGCGGTATCGTCGCCGATCAGCAGATGCCAGTCGAAGCCCTTAGGTATCACGAGCGAACCGCGCGGGCCGCCGATACCGAGATACTGGCCCACTTTGGCTTGCGCCGCCCACGTCGCCGCGGGGCCCGCTTCGTGCATTGCAAACTCGATGTCGAGTTCGCCCGCCTCGCGATCGAAGCGGCGCGGCGTGAAATCGCGCGCGATCGGACGCGGCTGGCCGGCGGGAAACACCGGACCGTCGGGGCCCGCTTCAGGCAGCACCGGCTTGTCCGCGCCGGGTTCGGGGAAGAACACCTTGAGGTGGTCGTCGAACGAAGCGGAGACGAAGTCGTGCAGATCTTCGCCCGTGAATGTGACGCGGATCAGATGCGGGGTCAGCGCGCGCACCTGCTTGACTTGCAGCAGACGGAACTTCAGCGGATGGCGTACGCGGTGGACTGCGAGGCCGGTTTGATTGTCGGTTTGGTGGTCTTTAGTCGGGATAAGAGTGGTGCTCCTGTCGACCAGAGGTTGGCGCTTGAGCGCCTTGCTCCGGTCCCATGCAAGATGGTTGCGGTTGGTTCGATGGGCGCGCGCTCACGCGCGGGCGGCGCTCCCGGCGTGCAAGCGCACGCGGGGAACGGGCGGCACGATTTCAACGGGCCGCTTCGCCGCCGTTGCCGTTTTCGCTGTTGTCCGGTTTGACTTCGCTTTCGATTTCTTTCGCCGCGCGCATCAGAATTTCAGCGATGCGGCGCTGCTGCGCCGCCGGCGCGTTGTCACGGCGCAGCAACGCATGCTTCAGGGCTCGGCGCGCTTCGTTCAGTTCGGGCAGCCAGCCGCCTTCGCTGATGTCGGCCGGCTCTTCGCCGGCAAACGCGCGGCGCACCGAATCCATCTTGCGGGCGATATGGCTCAGCTTGGCCAGCATCAATTCGACGCGGTCGCGGTTGGCGGCCAGATATTCGCGGCCCGTTTCCGACAGTTCGTAGCGCTTGCGGTTGCCTTCGAGTTGCACGGTCACGTAGCCGAGTTCTTCCAGATACGTGAGCGCTGGATAGACCATGCCCGGGCTCGGACTGTAAAAGCCGTTCGAGCGCGTTTCGAGCGCCTTGATCAGTTCGTAGCCGTGGCTCGGCTGCGTGCCGATCATCGACAGGAGCAGCAGTTGCAGGTCGTCGGAACTGAATTTGCGGCCGCGCGGAAAACCGTCGCCGTCGCCGCCGAAGCCGCCCGGGCCGCCGCCGAAGCGCCCGCCACGCCCGCCGCCGCGATGCTCGTGATGACGGCCGATGGCGTGCCACAGCGCATGCAGCGAGAAGCGGTCGTAGCCGTGACGGCCAGGGCCGCCGCGCAGGTCGCCACGGAATTCGTCGCGGTCACTGCGGCCGCGTTCGCCGCGACGGCGTTCGAAGCCGTCACCGCGTGCTTCGCCGCCGCGCTCGCCCCGATAGTCGTGGTGATGGGCAAAGGCGTGCCAGAACGCATGAAGTGCGCCGCGTTGGTGGCCGGTGGAGAAAGTGTCGTCCGCTGTGCGCGGACGCGAAAAACGGTGTCGATGACGCATCTTGGTACTCCCGCTTGTGTCTTAAGATGTGTCTTAAGATATATATCTTAAGATAGTTTGTCAACTTCCTCTTTTTTTGTATCGGCGCACAACAAAGTGTGCGGGAACGCGAAAATTGCGTTTCGGGAACACCGGTGAGGCGATTGACGCGGTGATCGCGGCCATCACCGGTGAACTGACTAAGGGAAAGACGGTGCAGCTGATCGGCTTTGGTTCGTTTTCGACCGGCGCGCGTGCCGCACGGGTCGGCCGCAACCGGGCGACCGGCGCCGAGATCCAGATCCCGGCCGCAAAGACAGTCAAGTTCACCGCGGGCAAGGCGTTCAAGGATGCAGTGAACGGGGCCTGAGGCCACGGGCAAGCCGTCAGACGTCATTGCCAACGGTCTCTTGGTCGAATCACTGCGACCGGACGAGGCGGCAGTCGCGCAGGAACATAGTGTTCAGACTGTCGGCCTGGACTCAGCGCGGCTGGCCTGGTAGCATTTTTCTGCGGGAGGCCGTGTCGTACGTCAGCCTCGAACTTGGTTACGCTAGCAGCGTTACTGAACTTGCTAGCGCTCCTGTGAACACGGCTAGCATCAATTGTGAACGCCAACAACAAGCTTTACACCGAGCAGGTCTATTGGATCAAGCGTCGGAGCTGGTGAAGGTCGGCGTGCTCGATCCAACCGGTTTGCCGAATACCGGAATCCTGACCGCAAAGAAGTTGATCGAAGAAAGCTTGCCGAGCAATACGCTGATGCGCAACTGGGCCAGCAGCGAAGGCAAGCCGGTCTGATGCGCGTCGAGTCGCCGGCTTCGGCCGGTTAAGCGCGCGTTACCGCAGCGGCGATACTTCTTGCAAGGTCTTGGCACGCGCATCGGGAGGAACCTGTTCGTGCGCGAGGGCCTTCGCGAGAAGTGAGCCGTAGCGGGTGGGCCGCTCGACAATTCCGAACCTGCACAGGCAATGCCAAAGCAGAGCGGCATTGCTCGTGACGACGGGGACCCCGACCTCGATTTCAAGCGTCTCGATCACCGGGCTGACGTGAATGCCCGCACAACTTATCAATAAGGCGTCGAAGCTACCTGCAATGCCTGCCGCTAGATCGAGCCACGATTGCGGCGTGATCGCCGCCTGTTCCCAAGGCGTCTGGCATGGCAGGCTTGCATGGCCGACGACATCGATCCCCTGTCCGCGCAGAAAGCCTATCTCCTTCAACACGACCTCTTGCCGATAGGGTGTCAGCAGCGCAATTCTCGAGGCCGACAGGGCGTCCAAAGCAGCGAGAACCGCATCGATGGTCGTGACAGCGGCAATGCCCGTCGCGTCCGTAATGCGCCGCCTGATTGTCTCGGAGCCATTCACCACACCAGCCGCCGTGCAATTCAACGCGATCAGATCGACTTTCGCGTCGGCGAGCAGGCCCGCATGGTATTCAAGGTTGTCGATGATGTTCGTGTCGGATTCGAGCGACGTATCGCGGAACGGCAAGCGCGTTGTCACGAACTGCACGCCCTCGGGCGCCATCAACTGAACCTCGAAGTCGCAGAGTCCGCCAGACGGATAGAGATGACCGATCCGGGCCAAGGTGCCAAAGCCGAGGCTCATTGTTTTGTCTCCATGGTGTGTTTTGTGAAAAGCGTGCCGCGCGATCCGCGCGTGCGCGGCAAATCTTTTCAACCTTCCAGCGAAACACTCGACGAGTCGAGCCGTGCCATGCGTGAGTGCGGGTCGCCGGTCAAAGCGATGGCCAGTGCGGCAACTAGTGCGGAGGCGGCAAACGCATAGAAATTCCATTGGACTTCGACGTTGTGCGCGGCGAGATAGGCGCCCACCATCGGACCGCTCATCGCGCCGAAACGTCCGATGCCAACGGCCCAGCCGGTCGCGCTCGCGCGCGCATGGGCGCGGTAGAAGTTGGCGATGAAGCCCAACTGAACCATTGCGACGCCAATGCTGCCGAAGCCGGCGAGTGCGACGAGCGCATAGTTGAAGACAAGGCTTCCCTTGAGGGTGAGGCCGCACACCGCGAGCGCGCCAATGATATAGCCCGCAACGATGGTCTTGCGCGCGCCCAGCCGGTCGCTGATCTGACCGATGAGGATGCCGCCCAACGCGGACGACAGCATGAATACTGCGAGAAACGACAGACTCGAACCGAGGTCGTAACCGAGCTTGCGCATGAGTTGCGGCAGCCACGTACCCAGGCCGTAGATCACCAGCACGGCGGCGACCTGAGCTACCCACAGGCAAATCGTTGCCCAGAAATTCTGCGGCGAGAACACTTCGCGGAACACGGCGCCAAGCGAGGGTTCCGGTGCCGCGCCGCGGCTTGCGCGCTGAAACACGGATGAATCGATGCCCAGGCGTTGGGCCAAAGTCTTCGCCTGAGTTTCTCGGCCCTTCGCAAGCAGAAAGTCGAGTGATTCAGGCAGAAGCCACACGAGAAGAGGAACCGCTAACAGCGGACTTGCCCCGAGCGCAACGACGAAGCGCCATCCGTGGGATTGCACAAAGAAAATACCGATGACCGCGGATAGCAGCGCGCCGAGCGAGTAGCCCGAGTACATCAGCGCGAAATTCAGATTGCGCTTGTCGGACGGCGAATATTCGACGGTCAGTGCCGCCGCCGCCGAAATGACTCCGCCAAGGCCGAGCCCGCCGATGAAGCGGCTGACGGAGAACACGAACGGCGTCGGTGCCCACGCTGCGCCGAGCATCGACAATGAGAAGAGGGCGACACAACTGATCAGCAGCAGTTTTCTGCCCACCAGGTCGCTGATCACGCTGATGAAATACGACCCGAACAAGGTACCGAACAGGGCGGCACTACCCATGGCGCCGATTTCCATCGGGGTGAGCTTCCAGACCGGGTCGCTCAGCAGGGACGGGACGATCGTTCCCATCACGCCGATGTCGTAGCCCTCGGCGACGATCGTCAGGAAACACAGAACCAGGACCAGATACGTGGTTCTGGACGGCGGGTTGAATGAACGTAATTGCGCGCTTTCGGAGATTGCGGCCATGCCAGCACCTCAGGCAAATAGTAAACGCCATTGATTGCCCGGCCATCCGATTGTCCGGCAGGTTCGGCCCGCGCTCCAGCGCTGATTCAGTGTGCGCCGCAGCGAGGTCTCACGCCTTGAACAACCCGAGGATCAGGGAGTCCGGCCGCTGAAATCAGCAGCCTAAATACAGAATGACATTCTTTTTTGCGTGCTGTCAAAGTTTTCAAAATTCCGCTTCGTTGCGGATGAACCGCTAGTGCGCTTCCGGTTCCTGCTCGCCTAGCAGCAGGTCGGCCATCATGGCCGAGATCTGGTCGATGTCGCGATCGTCGCCGATCCGGTGATTGATGACGAAGCCATCGAACGCCATCCAGATGAGGTGGGACAGCAAATCGCCGTGGACCACGCTCGCCCGTTCCCGCGGAAGCGAGTCGAGCAAAAGCTGTGTGACGAACGCCTCGACAGGTTGCAGCAGATTGACCGGCTTGCGCAGGTCTGCGGGCGCGGTCGCCAGCGCGTCGATGAGCGAGTTGGCAAAAGCATGATCGGCTGCCGGAATATCCGCCCAGATTCCACTGATGATACGGCGAATCTTGCTGCGCGGATTCGACAGCAGCATCACCTCGGTGCGCAGCGCGTGCAGTTGCCGCGTCAGCCACGGCTGATAGATCTCATACAGGATGATCAGTTTCGAATCGAAGTACACATACAGGTTCGCCACGGTAGTACCCGCCTCGCGCGCGATCTCGGTCATGGTGGTCGCCGAATAGCCCTTGCGGCTGAATGCCGCGAAGGCCGACGCCAGAATTGCCTCGCGAATTCCTGCTTTTTTTACCTGCGGCACCGCGCCTCCCTCGGTAGGTGATTCAACTGATTGACCCGCCATTCTAACAATCGCCTGCGCGCCGGATGTCTCGTCAGCGACGCCGCTTCAAAAAGTTTTCACAAAGAGCTTGACAGCATTTTTCGTTGAAAACAGAATGATATTCATTATTCAGCGATTCAGCACTCACCTCACGAAGGACGCCGTTCATGAATGCGATTCCCGCCCCGGAGGGCACGTTGACCGCGCGCTACGCGGAACTAGGCGCTGGACTGATTCCCGTCGAGCCCTATATTTCTCCCGGGTACTACGAGCGCGAAAAGGCGCACATCTTCAAGAAGACCTGGTTGCAGGTCGGCCGCGTGGAGGAAATCCCCGAGGCGGGCGATTACTTCGTCAAGAAGCTCGACGCGTGCGACACGGAGATCATCGTCGTGCGCAACAAGCGCGGTGAGATTCGCGCAATGCACAACGTCTGCTCGCACCGGCTGAATCAGATTGCGTACGACAAGACCGGACATACGCGCAAATTCTTCTGCAAGTTCCACGGCTGGGCGTACGACCTGGACGGCAATTTGACGGGCGTGCCGGACGAGCAATGTTTTTTCGGGCTCGACTTCAAAGATTACGCACTGACGCGCGTGGCGTGCGACGTATGGCAAGGATTCATCTTCGTCAACATGGACCCGCAGCCCAGGCTCTCGCTCGCCGACTTTCTCAGGCCGATGTACGGCGAGGTCGAAGGCTATCCGTTCGACAAGCTGAAGGTGGGCTTCGCGTGGGAAACGGTGGTCGACTGCAACTGGAAGCTCGCGCTCGACGCGTTCCAGGAGGCGTATCACGTCGCGTATGTGCACGGCAATTCGATCGCCGACGCCATCGACAGTAGCGCGGGCGGCAGCATGCCGCCGCTCGACGCGCTGTGCGGCGAGTTCCATCGACGTCTGTCGCTGGCGGGCAACCAGAAGTCGGTCTATGGAAACCCGAAAGCGGTGACATCGGGCGGCGCGGCCGCGGCCGAAGCATTGTCCGACGCCGGTTCGAAACGCCCAATCGCCGCGGCGGCATTGCGCGCGGGCATTGGCAGCGCGCGTCATGAGTTTCCGCTCGACGCGTTGCCCAAGGGTGTCAACTGGACGAAGAGCGAGAACTGGCTGTTCGACATCAACGTGATGTTTCCGGACTTCTATCTGTCGCTGCGTCCCAACTACTGCCAGGCCTACAACTTCCGTCCGATCGCGCATAACAAGACGCTTTTCGAAGCGCGCGTGTATTACCCGGAAATGACGACGCCAGGTGGCCGATTCTTCCTCGAGTACATGAAGGTGGCGTTGCGCGACGTGCTGCTCGAAGACCTCAGCACGCTCGAACGTACGCAACGGGCGGCGGAAACCGGCGTGAAGAAATTCATGGTGCTGCAGGACAACGAGCTGCTGGTGCGGCACAGCTATCACGTCATCGAACGCCTGTTGGCGCAAGCCGAAGCCACTGCGGAGTAAACGTCATGGAACAGAAAGTCATCGTCGTCACGAAGCGCGCGGATTTCACGCAGGACGCGTCGTCACGCGCGCCGCTGCCTGCCGCCTTCGAGGAGTTGAACCGCTTTGTCGACGTGTGGGCGTTGCCGAGCGAAACCGAACGGACGACGCGGCGCCATACGGCGGGCATGCCGGCCATCGTCGAATTCAAGGACGCGATGCTCGCCAGGGTCGACGACATCGTGGCATGGCTTAACCAGTTCGAACTGGACAAGCTGCCCGAAGACGCGAAGACACTGATGTGTCTGCTGCTGTCGCTGGCCGAAGTCGCGCCCGCTATCGAGTTCTACCAGCAGCCTTTCGTGATCGACGGATACGATCCCTTCCGCTTCGTGGCGGACGAAACGTTTTCGATGCGCCCCGCCATCTGACGCTCACACGCTCGGCCAGTAAAGGATCAGATCATGCCCAAGTGCCGCATTTTTGGTGTTGACCACGCACTCAAGGAGGTTGTCGCCGACGGCCTCTATATGAAGACGATGATCGGCGAGACGATGAGCGTCGCGGTCATCAAGTTCGTTGAAACGGCGGGCCACGGCCTGCCCGCGAATGCGCATAGCCACGGAGAAGAGGCGTCGCTGCAGATCAAAGGCGGCTGTTCGATTTTCGAGGTGCACGACAACGGCGCGGAGATCGAGCGGCGCCTGAACACGGGCGAGGGGATGATCATTCCCGCCGGCTTGAGCCACTACGGCGTCAACACCTACGAAGGCGCGGGCATGAGCATGCGTCTGAACGTGGTGACGCCGCCGCGTGCCGAATATCGCGGCGGCGACGAGGCTCCCTATTACCCGCTGGCCGGTCGGGAGAACGCATCGTGAGCGAAGCGATTCTGTCGAACGCCGGCGCCGTGCATTGCACGCTGCTTCCGGCCGTTCCCCATGAAGGCGCGGCGGCTCAGTTGCCGATCGTGCGAAATGTTGCCGACGGCGCGGCGCTTTCAGCGTCGACCCAACGCATGCAACGCGACGAACTCGTCGAATTTGATGCGGGCCTTCTTGGCGAAGAACTCGCCGCAGTGCTGGAAGGGCGCGTCGACATCGTCGCGGCGGATGAGCACTACGTCCTCTCGGCGGGCGAGGCCATCCTGATCCCGCCGCGCGAAGCGCGCCGCTATCGTTGCATCTCACCAGGCTGCGTGCTGTATCGCGTGACGTGCAACGCCGAAGCAAACAAGGAGCCGCAACAATGAGCTCGCCACATGTCGCGATTGTCGGCGCGGGTCATGCCGGCGGACGTGTCGCCCAGCATCTGAAAGCCCTGGGCCATGCCGGGCGAGTCACGCTGATCGGCGATGAACCGCATGCACCGTATGAGCGTCCCGCGTTGTCGAAGGAACTGCTGCTGGGTACGAAGACGCAAGAGAGCCTCGTGCTGACCTCGCCTGACTACTGGACCAGCGAGTCGCTAACGGGAGCCGGCATTGAGCGTGTGTGCGCGAGTGCGCGGAGACTAGACGTCGATTCACGGCGCCTGCATCTGGACAACGGCGCCACCGTGGACTTCGATCTGCTGGTCGTCGCGACGGGCGGCATGGCGAGGCGTCCGCGTTTCCCCACGCAGCCCGTCGAAGGTGTGCATACGCTGCGCACGCTGGACGATTGCCTCGCGTTGCGCACATCGCTGGAAGGCTGCCGCAAGCTTGCAATCATCGGCGCGGGCGTCATCGGGATGGAAGTGGCTTCGAGCGCGATCAGTCTTGGCGTGCCGGTGACGGTGCTGGAGGCCGGCGACGGCATCATGGGGCGCTGTCTGCCGCCGCAGGTGGCTGGATGGCTTGCACAGGAACATGCCGCGAAGGGCGTCGATGTGCGAACGCGGGTCAATGTCACGGACATCGTGCGCGCGGGCGGGGCGGACCGCGATGCGTTCGCGTTGCGCATCGACGCGTTGCAAGACGGCGCGCCGGTGACCATCGATGCCGACTGCGTGCTGGTCGCGATCGGCGTCGACTGCAATCCCGCATTCTTGCGCGGCACGGGACTCTCAGACGAACGCGGTGTCCTGGTCGATGAGTTCTGCCGCAGCCCCTCGGCGCCCTGGCTTTACGCCGCCGGAGACGCGGCCTGCGGATTGGACAGCGTATCCAGTCGCCACGTCAGGCAGGAAACGTGGCGCAACGCCGAGAATCAGGCGCGCGCCGTAGCCGGGATCATCACCGGGCGAATGGAACCGTATGCAGAGATTCAATGGATGTGGACGGATCAACTCGGCCACGCAATCCAGGTGACGGGCGTGCACGAACCCGGCGATGAAATCGTCGTGCGCGGCTCGCTTTCATTGGCGGACGCGACGGTGATTTCGCTGCGCGACGGTTGCGTGGCCGCGGGCGTGACGGTCAACCAGAGCCGTGAGCGGCGGCATCTGGAACGTCTCGTCAGCGCGCGCAGGCGCATCGAAACGGGCCGATTGGCCGACACGTCGGTTCCCTTGAAGGAGCTGGCGTGATGACGGAACGCAACTCGCCGATACAGTCGCTGGAGGCGCGCGTCGCCCGGCTCGAAGCGATCGACGCGATCCGCTCGCTGAAGGCACGCTACGCCGCGCTCGCCGATCAGAAATACACGAACGACTATCAACGGCAGCCGCAACCCGTGATGCACGAAATCGCGTTGCAGCAGGCCATGTGCTTCACGGAGCGCGCGGTGTGGACCGGCGGCGCGGGATTCGGCAACGACCTCGTCGGACGCGCCGCTCTGTGCGAATGGTTTCAGCGTTCGCCGTGGCGCTTCGCGATGCATTACTACGTGAGTGAAGCACTCGAAGTGACCGAGGCCATGCACGCGACTGGCAACTGGCGGCTCTGGCAACTCGCGCTGCGTGATGACGATGCGCGCGCGGTACTGCTTGGGGCGGTCACCGAAGAGAAGTATGAGCGTACGCCCTCCGGCACGTGGCTGATCAGTGAAATGCGCTTCACGCAGCTTCATATGATGGAGCCCGACGACCGGATGTCGCCGCTGGCAAGCGATTTCGCTTCGTTGACCGCATTGCGCAAGTCCGGACCCAGCGAAACGACCCGAACCGTTTGATGGATGGAATTCTTATGAACACATTTTCTGCAGAGCCGAATGCGGCGCGAAGCGACACGGCCACCGATCCCGCCACCGCGCGCGTGATTACATTGTGTCCGGATCGCGCGCACGCGGATGTCGCCCACACCTGCCAGAGTACGCCGACGATCGCGGAGAACCAGTGCCACGTGCGCTCGAACGCATGGCTCAACGCGGAGTACAAGCATCTCGTACTCACGGCGCCTGAGCTCGCGCTGACGGCACGCGCCGGGCAGTTCTTTCATCTCGCGTGTCCGGCTTCGCACGACGACACGCCTTATCTTCGCCGGCCGATGAGCATCTACTGCGTGGCCGCGGAAGACAGCCGCATCGAATTTCTCTACAAGGTACAGGGTGCGGGAACACGTGGCCTGGCTCAACTTCGGCCGGGCGATACGCTCGACGCGCTGGGCCCGCTCGGAAACGGCTTTGCGCTGCCCACATCGACGGAACCGGCACACGTGCTGCTGCTTGGCCGCGGCGTCGGCCTCGCGACGATGGCGCCGCTCGCGCAGCAGGCGAGCGCGGCGGGTGCGCATGTCACCGCAGTCCTCAGCGCGCGCAGCGAGGCGTTGATGATGTCGGCCGATTATCTGAAAGCCGTGGGCGCCGATGTGATCACTGTCACCGATGACGAGCAGACCAGCGACGTGGTCCAGGTCGAGAGCCTGATCCGGGAAGTGCACGAGCAACGTCGCATCACATTCGTCAGCACGTGCGGGTCGAACCGCCTGCTCGTCATGTTGCAACGCGTGGCCGCGCAGTTAGGCATCCGTGGCCAGGTCGCGCTCGAACAGCGCATGGGTTGCGGTTACGGAGCGTGCTACGCATGCGTGCGGCCTTTTCGGAAAGAGGCGGGTTCACAAGAGCTCAGTTACCGCCGTGTGTGCTGGGAAGGCCCGGTCTTCGATCTTCAGGAAACGACATCATGGTAGATCTCAGCGTCAATATTGGTTCGCTCAAGCTCGCGAATCCGGTGATGCCGGCCTCGGGTACTTTCGCCGAAGGCACGTCGCAGATATTCGACCTCAACTGTCTCGGCGCAATCGTCACCAAGACGATTACTCATGACGTGCGCGAAGGCGTGCCGCCTCCGCGTGTCGCCGAGTTTCGCGACGCCACGCTCTTTTCGATCGGCATCCCGAGCAAGGGCAGCGACTACTATGTCGAACAGACCGTGCCCTACTACCGGCGCTATAGTCCGCCTCTCGTCGCGAGCATTTCGGCCAACACGATCGAGGAGTTTGGCAGGCTCGCGGAAAAAATCAGCGTGCCAGGCGTCGCGGCGATCGAAGCGAATGTCTCCTGTCCCAACCTGAAGAAGAACGGTCAGGCGTTCGGCATGGATCCGGAAGCCACCTGGCAGGTGATCAAGGCGATGAAGTCCGCGACCTCGCTGCCTATCTGGCCCAAGATGACGCCCAATGCGGGCAACGTGGTCGAGGTCGCGCTGGCTGCTGAAGACGCGGGTGCGGATGCGCTCGTGGTGAGCAACGCGATTCTTGCAATGGCGATCGATGTCGAGACATTTCGCCCGCGTGTGGCGAACGTCATGGGCGGCCTCACGGGCGCCGCCACGAAACCGATCATGCTGCGGATCGCCTATCAATGCGTGCAGGCCGTCAAGATTCCCGTCATCGGATGCGGCGGCATTGCCACGGCCGCGGACGCGCTCGAGTTTCTTCTCGCGGGTTGCAGCGCGGTGCAGGTCGGCACCGCGAACTTCGTTTCGCCCACGGCGATGCCGCGCTTGATCGACGATCTGACAGAGTGGTGCAAGCGGCACGGCGTGGCAAAACTCACCGACCTGATCGGCGCGGTGAAGATGCACGAACCTGTCAGTCTCCAGCAACGGGTGGCGCTATGAACGCGGTGATCCAGATAAACTCCGCCGACGCACGCGAGTACGTGCGCGGCGACGACGGCTGGTTTGCAATCGGATCGCTTGACGAGGTGTTCGGCGCGCGCGCGTGCCGTGGCATCGAGATCGAGGGCGTCAAGATCGGACTATTCCGTGTCGACGATGAGATTCACGCGCTTGACGACATCTGCACGCACGGCGCGGCTTTGCTCAGCGATGGCGATTTCGAGGGGCATGAAGTGGAATGCCCGCTGCATGCCGGTCTGGTCGATGTGCGAACGGGCCGAGCGCTTGCCGCGCCTGTGTCGCGCGACACCCGGCATCATGAGACCAGGGTCGAGGCCGACGTGCTTTTCGTGAGAGTGCAGGCATGAACGGCGCTGACGTGAAAGAGCCGATTGCTCCCGCGGTGTCCACACTCGTCGGCGAGCAAGCTGTGTCTGCAAAGCGTCCCCGCATCGCCGTGATCGGCACCGGCGGGACGTTTGCAATGCATGGGCGTCATCGCTTCGACTGGATCGAATACGCCGACAGCGGCGTGATCCATCCGATCGACGATCTGCTGCAACGCCTGGGCGAGCTGGTCCCGCATGTCGAGATCGTGCCCGTGCCGTTTCGCAGCTTGGGGAGCGTGTCCATCGGTCCGCGCGATTGGCTGGAGCTTGCCACGCTGATCCGCGACACCGCTGCAAGCGATCCCGCGTTGACGGGTTTCGTGATCACGCACGGTACGGCGACGCTCGAGGAAACCGCGTGGTTTCTCGACCTTGTGCTGGAGCTCGATCAGCCCGTGGTGCTGACGGGCGCTCAGCGCCCGGCAAACACGGATGGCAGCGACGCCGCGGCGAATCTGCGCGGCGCGGTTGCCGTGGCCGCCGCGCCGGAGTCGCGCGGTGCGGGCGTGCTCGTTGCCATGGGCGGCCTTTTCTTCGCCGCGCGTGACGTGACCAAGGCGGCGAGCTTCGAACTCGCGGCATTCGAGGCCGCGCCGTATGGACCACTCGGCAGGATCGATGCGGACGCCGGCGTGGTCTGGCGGCGTCGCGTGTTTCGTGATGCGGGGCCGTCGCGGCAGAGCCCGCGTTTCGCATCGGTACTGGATGCAGCCGCGTCGACCGCGTTGCCGCGGGTCGACATTGCCATGTCGTATGCGGGTGCCGACGGCGCGGCGATCGAAGCGTTTGTCGCGGCGGGTGCGCGCGGCATCGTCTCCGCGGGGCTTGCGCCTGGGCGTCCCGCGTCCGGGGAGCGCGAGGCGTTGTGCAACGCCGTCGCGGCTGGTGTGGTGGTGGTGCAGGCCACGCGCGCGCCGCGCGGCACGGTGCCGAAGCAGCGTTTCCTCGCCGCCGACGGAATAGTCGCGGGTGGCGATCTCTCCGCGCAGAAGTTGCGCATCGCACTGATGCTGATACTCGCGAGCTTCGGCGTGAGCGATGCGGCCCCGCGTGATCGCACCCAGGTGGATCGCGACACCGTGCAAAGGATTTTGCTCGAACTGTGAAGTGAATTGCCCGACCGCGCCGCCACCTCATTCGATCGAACCACTCGGACCGAACATGCAATTCTCCTATCTCGTCACCTTCCAGCATCCCGACCCAAGTGCGCGTATCAGCGACGAGGATCGGCGCCATATCCGCGCGTGCGTGGAAAATACGCCTGCATTGAGCCGCGCGCGCCTGTACACGCCATCCGCGGCGAATGACTATTACACGGACGACGGTCCATCGCCGATCTTCGCCGTGCAGCTCGACTTCGAACGGCTTGCGGATCTGGAATCGGCGATTGCCGCCGACGGTCATCTGCAGCAACTGGCGAGGGACGATTACCCGAGCCTCGCGACATGTGCGGTCGAACAGCAGGTCATGGCGCGGCGGCCTTTTCCGGTGCTGGATTCGCAAGCGCAGGTGCCGCAAGGGGCGTTGCCTTGCCAGTTTCTCGTTCACTATCCGGGCCGCGCCGAGAATTTCGACGAATGGCTTGCGTACTATCTGTCGCATCATCCGCAGATCATGAAATTCTTTGACGGCGTGCGCGAAATCGAGATCTTCACGCGGGTCGATTGGGTCGATGCGATGCCGTGGAAGCGGGTGCACTACATGCAGCGCAACAAGCTGATGTTCGACAGCGCCGAAGCGATCACGTGCGCGATGAATTCGCCAGTCAGACACGAGATGCGCGCGGATTTCGAAGAATTCCCACCGTTTGAAGGCAGCAACATTCATCACCCGATGTGGGCAGAAACGCTCCTTGCACTGAAGCCCTAGTCGACCCTTTCACGGCCGTCGTGACACGGGGTCAAGAAGCGACGGCCTCTTCCATACCACACAACAATGAGCCTACATAAAGCAGGCACGCTCGTAATTGCGAGCGTGCTGGCGTCCGCATGCGCGGATGCAAATGCACAATCGAGCTATACACTTTACGGCAGCATCGACGAAAGCATGGGGTATGTGACCAACACGAAGGGCGGCCACGCAGTGGTGATGGGGCCGATAGCCGTCCCGGACCAGTTCGGTTTCAAGGGAAGCGAAGACCTGGGAGGCGGTACCAGCGCGATTTTCCGGCTCGAAAACGGCTATTTTTCGAATACCGGCAGTTTCGCAACGGCAGGCGTGCTGTTCAGTCGAATGGCGTGGATTGGCTTGTCGAATGAGCGCTACGGGTCCGTTACCATGGGGCGGCAGTGGGACCTGACCAACGAGGTGTTTACGCCGAACGCGAATGGAGCGGTTCAGTACAACTATCTCGCCTATCATCCCGGAAATATCGACAATGCCGCGGTCACCCCGCTCAGCAATACGATCAGGTACGCGAGCCCCGTCTGGTACGGCATGTCCGCGCACGTGATGTACGCCTTCGCGGATGCGTCGACGGGGCAGGGACGCTACTTCGGCACCGATGTTTTCTACGCATCGGGACCGTTGAAATTGTCTGCCGTGTACAGCGACACACGCAACAAGGCCTATGCGTTCAACACGGCACTCGGTTATGCGTCGTTTCTGGGTCAGAATCTCGCGGGCGGCAGCGCGTTTCGTGCGAGCAGTACGCGAATCGCGGGCATGGCTGGCTCGTGGACCCCGAATCGCACGTGGGCCGTGCACGGCGTATTGAACACGGTGCGAATCGCGGATGCGGCCGACGCGGCGCATGCCACGACTGCGGAGTTGGGCGTCAACTGGAGCATGACGCCATTCAACGCGGTCGTCGCGGGTGGTTCGACGACCTGGTTCAACGGCCACGCCTACACCACGGTCGCGCTGTCGGACCTGTACCATCTTTCGGTGCGCACCATGCTCTACGCCGAAGCGACGTATCAGCACGCGAGCGGTGGCGCCAAGGCGGCCCTGCCGTCGCTCGCTCCTTCGTCGACGAGTTCGCAGGCCTCGCTGCGCTTCGGCGTGCAACACTACTTTTGATACGGCGCGAGCACGTCGGCCCGGCAGGACCGGGTCGCGCTGCTCGCGGCGCCTTCTCGCCGGCATTCATCAGCGCCTCGTGCGTTGCCCCGCCTGTCTGTGCTCCTGTCATTCAATCCACGTGTCGTGCGGCCTGTCGATCCGGCAAGGCCGCTCTTTTCGCTTTATTCACGCGGCAGACTGCATTACCTTTGCACCATGTTCCGTCACGTGCTCCGATACTCGAGGACGATACCGCCCACCGGCACGCGAGGGACCTGCACCCGTTCGCATGCGCACCAGGCGAGAAGGGCTGCGGCGGGCATCAATGGAAGTAAGCCCGTTCACTTTTGGTTGCGAACTGGATGTGGAGACGCCCCCCTCATGAAGATTCATCAACTGCGCACGCTCGTTGCGATTTCCGATACCGGAAGCATTCGCAACGCAGCGAAGGCGCTCGACCTTTCGCCTGCGGCTGTCACCAAGGCGATGCGCGAACTCGAGGCCCAGGTTGGGGTGGCATTGATCGTCCGCGAGGCCTCCGGGATCATTCTGACCGATGCCGGGCAAGCCTAGCTGGCGCACGCGCGTCTGATGATCCAGCAGTTGCGACGTGCGCAGGACGAGATGGACCGCTTCTCCGGAGCGGGCCGGGAGCGGCTGACGGTTGCGCTGCCGACGTGGATCGCCATCGCGCTGCTTGGCGGCATCATGAAGCGCTTCGAGCAGGAAATGCCCGATACGCGGATCGTGTTCTACGAAAGCCTGCTGAGCGTCGCCGTGCCGAAACTGCGTGACGGCACACTCGACCTTTCGGTCAATCGCGCCTGCCCGCCTTCATGCCGCGACGAATTCCAGCAGGTGCCGCTCTTCCTCTCGAGTTACGCGGTAGTGGGACGCGCGGGGCATCCGCTCGCGAAATGCCGCACGTTGTCGCAACTGAAGGGCGCGAGCTGGTGTTGAACCGCGACTTCACGGAAAACGACGCCGAAGGCGACGGCCCGTTCGGAGAGTACTTTCGCCGCTACAAGCCGCGCGTGCACGTCGCACATTCCTCGTCGATGATGATTGGCCTGATCTGTAACACCGACGTCCTCTCGATCATGCCCTGGCCGCTCGCGGAACTGCTCGTCGCGAAAGAAGGGTTCTGCGTGCTGCCCGTGACGGAGACCATCCCGGAAGTGGAAGTGAACCTGATGTATCGGCGCGGAACTCCGTTAAGCGCGGCGGCGAAGGTCTTCATTCAAAGCCTGAAGGACACCATTATCGACGATGCCAATACGTCCGACCCACTGAGCAGACGTGTCTTTCATGCGGTCGACTGTGTGCTGAGGGAACGCTAGACATGCTCCGACCGCGGCACAAAGCAAGACCCGGACCACAGCAATTTGACGCGCATTTCATGCGCGTCTTTTTTTTCGCGGTTTGACCCGTCAACGAATAAACATAACCATTTCTCACGCCGATGACAGTGCCCGGCGTTTGTGATGAAGGGAGGGCGCGCCGCGATCTGGTGTTGTCTGCCGAAGCACTGAGTGCATGGGGTTGGCGCATTCCGTTCATGCTCGGGCTGCTGATCGCGCCGCTCGGCATCTACATCCCCAGCCGGCTGCGTGAGACGCTCAGCGCCGAACACGCGGTGAAGAGCAATCGCGAGCTGCTGCGCGGCATCGTCGATGCGCACTGTCCGAACTGGTGCTCGCCTGTTGCGTGCTGATCGGCCTGACCATCACCGTGTATGTGGTGGGCCACTACATGACCACGTATGGCATCCGGGTGCTGCATCTGCCGACCTCGACGTCGATGCTCGTGGGCTTTGTCACGGGCGGCGTCGGTATCTTCGCGTCCCTGAGCGCGGGGATGTATTCCGACCGCTTTCCGCGCAGCCGTTTGCTGGTCGTGCCGCAGTTCCTGTCGATTCTAGCGGTGCTGCCCATGTTCGCATGGGTGCTGCACGCGGGCACTGGCAGCGTCTTTCTCGGGATGGTCACAATCGCTAGCAGGCTGTCCTTACGCCTCCCAGGCTACACGGGCTCCCATCCTCGTGACCTGCGCGGCGCGCTGGCCGACCCGAAAGGTAATCTCCGCCTGTATGTGTCGCTCGATGGGCTGGACGAGTTGATCACTTATTCGATTGCAAGCTATCACGGCACGCTTCACGGAGGGCTGAATGGCGCGACGCCGCTCGAAGCGATGGAGTTCTTTGTTCGTGGAAGAGGGCAACTGCTGGCCTGGTTGCCCGAAGTGCGCCGACGTAAGTTATGCCTGATGCAATCCGCGCGGCACTGCCGTGTGCGCGGCTATCTTGCGCTCGGCGTCCGTCCTCACATTAACCTGTTCGGCGTGCGCTATACCAACATGGTCCTAGCCAGCAGCGCCCAGCTGATTGGCCAGTCGCTTCGCGTCTACATCAACGCTGACGATCTGCGCTGCGTACGTGCTTTCCATCGCTGATGGCAGCGAGATCGGTTTCCTTGATGCACAAGGTGCGTGGCGCTTTTCAAACCTGCTGGAAGCTGTCGGCGATCATGATCCGAACGCGGGCACCAACCCCACAAAACGCATGCGGCTTTCGCTGCGGATCCGGGAAGCGGCTGCGCGCGCTGGCAGCGGGACGGTTCTGCTCTTTTGCGATGAGGCGCAACGTTACAACGAAAGCGAATACGAGTGGCGGAGGGATGTACACGATGCACTCGACCGCCAGCAGATCAAGCTGTTCACGTTCCTCGTTGGTCAGCAGGAGTTGCTCGCCCAGAAGAGCGCACTGCAGATCGCCGGCAAGACGCAGATCGTCGCGCGCCTGATGGTCGAAGAACTTGCTTTCCTCGGCATCCGCAATGCCGAAGATGTCGCCACGTGTCTGAACGGTTACGACCAGACCGCCTATCCCGAGGGCAGGCAGTGGAGCTTCACGAGGTTCTACCTGCCACAGGCGTTCGATGCAGGTTATCGACTTGTCAACGATGCGGCCGTACTCTGGAATGCCTTCGAGGCCGCGCATCACAAGGCGACCCTGCCTGGCCGTCTGGAGGCGCCGATGGAATCGTTCGCACGGGCCGTCGAGGTTGTGCTCAAGGATAGCCAACTCATGGATGCTCCAGGGTATTGCCCGGACCCATCCTCGTGAGCACACGCGGTGCGCCGCTCCGCCTATGTCCAGTCGCGCCATGCAACCGGGCGTGTGCTCGTCCACGCGTAAGGAGGCGCCCGGCGCTCATTGCGCCGCGCTTTCCGATCGTCAGCCTCGATGAGCGACGACTGACCCCGGCATTGGGCTTCATATTCGATGCAGAGTGGCTGTTGCCTCGTGAATCGATCGTATCGATCCTGTGGAAGTTCGCGCGTGCAAATGGACTACCCGGGCACGCACTGGTCCGGCTGATGGATCGGGACATTGACCCGTACGAAGGCGTTGAGCCGATACGTGATGTCATTGATCTGAAGCATCTGAGGCGCATGCTGCTACTGCCCGGCAACGTGCTGCGCGCTTCACTCCTTGACCCTGGCCAGCGGGGACGGTATCACCCGGTTTTCCCGTACTGCAGGCAATGCACATCGCTTGGTCATCACAGCGTGACGTACCAGATGTTCAGTGAAAACCGGTGTCCCGCTCACCGACAGAAGCTTGAGACGAAATGCCAGCATTGCGGGCAGGAGGCACCCTACATCCTCAACGCGAGTCTTGTGGGCTCACCGTATCGTTGTGCGCGCTGCGGCGCGCTTTACGCAACCCGATCGCCTCCAGCTTTTGCAACGAAGCCAGCGATGCGCAACGAGCATCGTATTGCTATCGCGCGACATTTCCATAATCGCATGGCAGGCAGCTTTCGCCTTGGCATTGACGATCGCGACCTGCAGCTCGCGGGCTCAGGTGGCAGGGGCGGTGCTTGAGAAGCTTCCAACGATCGACGCCCCAAAACTGTCGTGTGCGATACGCAAAACCGGGTGTTGACGACCTTACTTCATTTTTGGTGACGACTTTACTTCGTTTTACGCCGGTCGACTAATCGATCTTGGCCCATCTTGAATTGCGTGTGCTGTCCGGTGATGGCGCTTAAGCTGAGAGCATTGCCCGTACAGGGCAACGCATCAATCTCTCAGTGATAAATCAGCACCAGACAACAGCGAAAGTGCGAACGAAAAAAACCAGACTACAACTGACTCTCACGAATAACGACAGCGACGGCACGTTGATAGACCCGTCCGAGGAGGCTGCTACGATCGGCCTCGATCCGAACGGAGCCACGCAGCCGCTTGGGGACAAGAGGCTCTCCGCCAGCCGCGGCAAAACCAGATCCAGCCGGGGAGGGCGCAAGCACCGCCCGATAAACCGCGGTCTCAGGCACAAGCCGATTCTCGCTATCCTTGCGAACCGCAACCCCACCGCCATAGACAGAAGCAAGCTCAGGCACATCCAGCGCCCGCACGGAAACACTCCCGACGCTGACAACAGCGAGCTCCACCCCCGCATCTCCGTTCTCGGGAAAAAACCGCGCGCGGGCGCCGGGATGAACGCGTCCAAGATCAGCCTCGCCGATATAAGCCTCGACGATCTGCGAAGAAGGATCGATCAACATCCCCAGCACTTCCCGCCGGGGCAACCATTCCCCCGCCCGCAAGCCGGCAGGCACATCGGTGAGCACACCGGAAAAAGGAGCCCGCACGGTCAGCAAGGCCTCCTGGGAAGCGACCTGATCAACCGTCGCCAGCGCGCCTTCGAGTTCCTGCTGCCCAACACCAATCATTGCGGCCTGTTCGGGATCGAACGACTGTCCCTTCATCCGCGTGTCGACGCCCTCCAGCGTCGCCACCGCAACGGCCTTGTGGTACGCAACCGTCGGCGACGCCAGCACGAACACCGGGTTGCCGGCAGCAACACGTGTCCCGTCGACGGATAACTTCAGCAACTGTCCAGGCTCCGCGACATATAACGTCGTCTGCTTGCCGGCCCGCAAAAGCGCGGGTGCGGACAGGTCGCGATGCCAGGGTACGACAAACAGCACCAACGCCACGCCCAGCAGGCTCAAACTGATGACCGCCCGCCGGTCGGGACGCGCGCCGCCAAGACGCCGCCGCCATATCGCGATCTCGCCGACAATCGGCCGCACCAGAAACCAGCCAATTTCCACGCACATCAGAAACAGCCCAAACGCCTTGAACGCCATGTGATACACGACGAGCGCGATGCCGAGAAACAGCGAAAAGCGATACACCATCGCGGCCAGCGAATAGATGATCAGCACGCGTCGTTTAGCAGGCGCGAAGCGTTCGGGAGGCGGGTCGCCGAGACCGAACAATATCTCGCGCAACCACCAGCGTCCCATCGCGAAGCCGCGCTCCTGGAGGTTCGGCACGTCGAGCCAGTCGGACAGCAAAAAATAACCGTCGAAGCGCATCAGCGGATTCACATTGACGGCAATGGTCAGCAGCCACGTCGAACTCGACAGCAAAAACGCGCCGGTGCGCAACGGCCCGTCGGGCAACAGGGACCACGCCAGCGACGCCACGATCGCCAGCGTCATCTCGGCGAGCATGCCGGCGGCGTCGATGGCGAGGCGCTTGCGGCGGTCGGTCAGACGCCATGCGTCGGTGGTGTCGGTCCACAGCACGGGCCACAGCACCAGCAACGCGACGCCCATCGACGGTACCCGGCAGCCCATGCGCTTGCTGATCACGCCGTGGCCGATTTCGTGAACGACCTTCGCGGACGTCAGCGCGATCCCCACCATCAGCGCGCCCTGCAACGAAAACAGATGCAGCAGGCTATGCGTATAAGCGGACCACTGGCGGCTGATCAGATAAAAACCAAGCAGCGCAAGCAGTCCGAGCAGCGTCACGAAGCCGCGTGTGAACACCCAGCCGATGCGCGGCACCACCGCGCTTAGCAGTGGGTCGGGATTGACGAGGCGGATCTTGATCGACAGATAGTTTTTCAGCAGCCAGCGCGCGGCGGACAGCCGCTTGCCGCTGTTTTCGACGGCGAGGCGGTCCATCGCGGCTGGGCCGAAGGGCGCGATCAGGCCGGCGCGATGCAGAAAGGACAGCACGTCGAGCACGTCTTGCGACGTCGCGCGAAGGGTCGTTTCGCTCGACACGGAGCGGGCGACGGCGTCGGTATTGCCGAGTGTCCAGCGCGCGAGAATCTCGAATTCGAGCCAGCCGATCCGGATGAACCGGTGCCGCGCGGGATCCTGCAATGTCCAGGTGGGACTGCCGTCGGCGGACGCGCCGCCGGCAAGCAGCTTCAGGTCTTCGCGCAACCGCGGCAAGGCAACCGGCGGCGCTCCTCCAGTCGCTGCCGAAGCGTCATCCGCTTCGGCGACCGGTGCGCCGATAGCCGCGCCGGCGGCGGTAGCGGGGCCGGCGGTAGCGGTGCTCATACCGACACCCACTCGCGCAGCACCGCCAGCGGGCGCCGCAACAACCACAACGCGAGCACGCGGCGCGGTCCGTAAATCTTCGCGGTGCCTTTCAGCCCGAGGCGCGGCGTCACGCCGGGAGCGAGCGCGGCGCGGAACGCATACGACATCACGCCGTCGGCGGTCAGCGTGCTCGAATAGCTCGCGAAAACCAGCTTGCCGTACACGGGTTCGTCGGGCGACAGGTTGCTGAAGAACACCACTTCGGAACCCGGCTTGAACGAGACCACCGACGCCGCCGGCACTTCGATCTGCAACTGCGTATGCGTCGGCGACGCGACCATCATGATCCGTTCGCCGAGCGCGACGGGCTTGCCCACCCACTCGCTGCTGTCGTCGAAAACGGCAATGCCGTCGGACGGTGCTGTGATGTCGGCGCGCGTCAGCATGTCCTGGTCGTAGGCGAGCTCAGCCTGCTCCTGGGCGACCTTGCTGACGAGCATCGCGAGACGGCCTTTGGCCTTGTCGTCGCTCATCGCCTGCTGCGACGTGTCGCTGTATTCTTCGCGCGCCATGTCGAGCGCTTTCTGCGTCACGGCAAGGCGCGTTTGCAGTTGCGTGCGATCGAGCGACACCAGTGGCTCGCCGACGTGCACGGTCTGGTTGGGCGCGACGCGCAAGCCGCCGACCACCCCATCAAACGGCGCGCGTACGGGCGCGGGATCGATCGGCACTATTTCAGCGGGCGCGAGCACGGATTCGCGCACCGGCAGCAACGCGGCCAGCAGCAGCACCGCGGCGGCGATCGCCAGCGGCCGGCGCTTCGCAGGCAGGCGCCGCCAGAAGCCCGTTTCGCGGAGGCGCTGATGCAGCAGCAGGCTTTGCGCATAGGTGCCGGCGAGCGCGTCGAGCAACTGCCGCTCGCCGTCGTTCCACGGGTCGGTGCGGCCGAGCAGCAACCCGCCGACCAGCACACCGTCGCGCCACGTCAGCGGACACCACATCGCGTTAGCGGGGAACCACTCGGGCCATTCGCGCGCGAGCGCCTCGGGCAGGTCGGCCGCGTTCACGCCGTGCGACTGGTGCGCGTCGGCGCCGCGCCCGATCGCCGCGCAGACGCGGTCGAGCCACAGGTAGTAAGGGCCGCCTTCGTCGGGCGTGGCGACACCGGACAATATCAACGGCGCGCCGCCGGCCGCCGGGTTCTGCCACAGCGCGGCCTGCTGGTACGCGACGATTCCCGCCGTCTCGTTGACGATCAGGAATTCGAGTTCGTGACGGCTCGCCGCGCGCGCCCGCTGTTCGAGTTGCAGCAGCGCGCCGAGGCGCAGCAACTGATAGTTGAGCGCCTGGCCAGGATTGGGCGCGTTCATTGCCGCGCTGACACGGCTGTACCGGCGGGCGGCGTGAAGACGGCGCGACCGCTCATGCCCGGCAACAGTGTATCGGGCGGGTTGTCGATGTGACCGTAGACCTTGATCGAACGGCTTACTGCGTCGACCTTGCCGGACAGGCGCGTCAGCGTGGCGGGGTAGGTCTTGCCGGTTTCGTCGATGGCGACGTTGAAGGTGTTGCCCGGCTTCAACCACGCAAGCCACATCGACGGGACGATCATTTCGAGGTCGAGATTCCTGTCGCTCAACACATCGAGCAGCGGCGCGCCGGTCTGCAGGAACTGGAAGTTGTGCGCAAACACGGCGGACACGCGGCCCGTGAACGGCGCGGCCACCACGCAGGTGTCGACCAGCGTCTGCGCGGTTTTCACGTCGGCGGCAGCCTGTTCTTCGTCGGCTTCCGCGACCTTGTACTCCACGTCGCTTGTCGAGCCGAGCGCGTGCAGCCGCTGCTTGCTGGCGTTCACGATCTGGCGGCCGTCGAACACGGCTCGCGCATGTGCGAGCGCGCCTTCCTTCTCCGCGCACACGAAGCGCGCGATGACCTGGCCCTGCCTGAAGCGATCGCCGTCGCGCAGCGCAAACTGGCTGAGCCGGCCGGACATCGGCGCGCCGATGGTCGCGCTGGTTTCGGCCACGACCTGTACGCGGATTTCAGACGCTGCGGGTTGGGCGGCCGCCACAGGCTGTGCGGCCGGCGTAATGGGCCTGACCGGTGTGACGGCGTTGGCCGTGGCGGTGGCCAGACCGGCAGCGGGCGTCGGCGCGGCCAACGCGAGCGAACCCGTCGATACACCTAACCCCAATGCAACCATTGCCAGGCCACCGCGCGTGAACTTCGTTACCTGCAACCTCATCGATTTCAACTTCTTCACCTTCGACTTCGTGGTCATTTCGCTGACGGCGAAATCTGCGCCGCGGCGATGCTTGTGATTTGCGCGCCGGCCGGAACCGTGGTCGCAGCCAGCGGAGCCGTTGCCGTTGCCGTGGCCGGAGCCGCGTCAGGCGCTCCCGCCGATCCAACCTGCGCCGCGGCAGCAGCCGGCATGGCCATGCTCAGCTCAGGCAACTGACCCGCTTCCCAGCCGGCAATCGCGCTTTTCACACTGCGGCTCAAGGTCGACAGATCGTCGGTGTCCGCGTTCGGCGGCACGAGATCCACACCGACCGACGTGTACAGATTCGTCAACGCGGTATGCACCTGGGCCACCGTGCGGTCGTAGGTGAACTCGGACACCATCGACGCCAGCTCGCGCCGCACGCGGTCGGCTTCCGATTCCTCCTCGGCGCGCGACGCATTCGCCGACGCCACGCGGATTTTCTGCTCGACGTCGTCGATCTGCTTCGCGATGTCGAGATCCTGCGCCGCCGCGAGGTATTCCTGATAGCTCAGGTTCACCTGTGTCAGCACCGCGACGCTCAACGCGAGCCGGCGCTGGCGAGATACTTCGACGGACGTTTTAGCCGCCGCGATGGCCTTCGGCCCTTCGATCAGGTTGACGAGGTTGAAAGTGGCGTTCACGCCGAGCTGCGCCCAGTTCGGGTTGAACAGGTAGCGGTTGGTGTCGTAGTTGAGACTGCCCAGCAGGCCCACGCCCGGCAGCATCTTGACGATTTCCTTGTAGACGTCCTGCTGGTCGATCTTTCCCTGATACGCCTCTTCACGCAGTTCGGGGCGCATCGCGAGACCGATCATCTCGAGCTTGCGCGGATCGACGCTGGTGGTGGCCGTGCTCATGTCCAGCTCCATCGGCGCGAATTCGATCGGCGCGTCGCCGGGCACGTTGATCAACGACGCGAGCGTCACCTTGGCGGTGTTCAAATCGGTCTGCATGTGCCGCAACTGGCCGACCACCGACAGCATGTTCTGCTGGAAATCGAGCCCTTGCAGCGGCGACACGAGCTTTTCGCGGCTCGCCTCGCGCGAGTTGTCGAGCATCTTCTGCGCGTCGACGAGCAGCGGCTGGAGACGCGGCAGCAGGCGGTCGGCGGCGACTGCTTTCCAGTACGCTTCCTGGGTGCTCTTGACGAGCCCGTCGATCACTTTCCGGCGACGCTCCACCGCCACGTACGTGCGATAGCCCTGCTGCTTCGCCTGGAAATAGCTAACGCCGACGTCGAGCAGGTTCCACGACAGTTCAAGCGAAGCGGTGGCGTGCGAAGGCGACTCGGAGAACGAGGGTTCCAGCGACTGCTGACGCGTCACCACGGACACGCTTTCCGCCGCGTTTTCGTTGTTGCGCCAGTCGTACCCCGCGTTGGCCGCGAGCCGCGGCAGCATTTGCGCGATCGCGAGATCGAGCTGGCGGTCCTGCAGCGTTTCCTCGGTTTTCGCGAGCTGCGCGTCGTAGTTGTACTTGAGCGAGCGGGCGATCGCGTCGGGCAGCGTTAGCGGCCCGCGTAGTGGCACGTAGGTCGAGTACAGCGTCGTGTAGTCATCCTTTGCGCGTTGCAGATGCTCGGCCTGCGAGATCGGTTGCGGCTTCACCGCGCACGCCGAGAGCAACGCCGCCGACAGCAGCGTTGCGCCCGTCAGCCCGAGGCGTACCGCTGACAACTGCGGTTCGCGTTGCGGCGTGGTCGGCGCCGCTTTCGACCGCGCCGCATTGAAGCGGTCGCCGGTTGGAGTTTTCATTTTTTCAGTTCGCTTTATGGAAAGTGAATCAGGCGGACTCCACCGGAGCGACTTCAGCGATCGTCTGCACGATCTGCCGTGCCTGGAGAATCCTTCCGATGGGCCCCGCGTCGCGCAACTGCGCAGAAAACGCACTGCGTCCCAGTTGGGCGTGTTGCTGCGGGTGCTGCTGAGGTTGCGGGTGCGCAGGCTGATGCTGTACGTCATGCCGTCCGTGCACCGGCTGGCCATGCTCCGGCGCATGCGTGCGCGCAACTGGCGCGGGCGCATCCTTGACGACCAGGCGCTTGAGCATCTGATCGAGATCGTGCGGCTCGCGTCCGACCATGATCTGGAACGTCGCCGTTGCCTCGTTGCCGAACTGGTCGCGCGCGACGATCTCCACTTCGACCGTGCCGTGCGTGCCCCGCGGCGGCGTGCCGGTGAACGTCAGGTTGCGCGCGTCGAACAGCAGCCATTGCGGCAGCGGTCCGCCGCCGGGGCTGCGGGCGTCGTAGGAAAGCTCCGCGCCTTGGTACGTATCGTCGAACAGGTTCGACGGCACCTGGATGATCGCGTGCTGCTCTTCGATCACGAAGCGGTTGCCGACCGAGCCGCTCAGCCAGACCTGCGGAATGATCGGCTCGCCGGACAGGCTCGTCCGGTAGCCGCGGCCTTCGGACGGCGTGACCAGGTTGTCGTCGGGGAACTGTGAGTTATCGAGCCCGTGCGAATCGGTCAGCTTGTTGTAGTCGTTCGGCGCGTTGAAGTCGGGGATCAGGTCTTGTGGTTCGGAGAAGAACGGTCGGTTCGAATTCGAGACCTGGGTCGACAGCAGCACAGTCGACGCGCTGTACTGCGTCGTGCCGCCCACCGCGCCGAGGTTGACTCCGGTGGCGTCGGCGACCGGGCTGCCCGAGGTATCCGTGGTTTCGATCAGCCGCACTGTCAGGCCGCCCGGCGTCCCGCTGAACGAGCCGGACGGCTTGAAACGCAGCCCGTCCGTTGCCGACAGCACGAGCGCATCGTTGTCGCCGAGGCCCGTAGCGGGCACGTCGGTCCACGTTTTGCCGCCGTCGCTCGAGTACTGCCACGTGCCCTGCGACGGCTCCGCGCCGTTGCCGGTGATCGCGATGCCGGCCAGTGTGTTGGCCGTCGAACCGGTCGGATTGGCGCCGCTCTGCTGCTGGTCCGCGCCGTCGTTGAAACTGTGGCCGAACAGTCCGCCGACGGTGTCGCCCGGCGGGTTCGGATCGTCCGGGCTCACCGTGCCGAGCGTGGCATTGCCGCTCGCGAGCGGCGCATCGTTGACCGCGCTGACGGCGGTGCCGAGATCGACCGTCGCCGCGCTGACCGCGGTCGTGCCGCCGTTATGCGCGCCCGATACGTCGACGCCGGTAAGCGCCGTGTCGCCTGCGGCGAGGTCCGCGCCGGTCACCGAACCGGCAATCGCCACGCTGGACGAATCGATCAGGCGCGTCGTGAGTTGTCCCGGCGTGCCGTTGAAATTCGCCGCGGGCACAAAGCGCAATTCCGCCGACGACGACAACACCAGCGCGTTCGAATCGCTCAGGCCAGTCGCCGCGATCGTGTTCCAGGTCGCGCCGTTGTCGGTCGAGTATTGCCACGCGCCCTGCGACGGATCCACGCCGTTGCCGGTGATCGCGATGCCGGCCAGCGTGTTGGCCGTCGAACCGGTCGGATTGGCGCCGCTCTGCTGCTGGTCGGCGGTGTCGGAGAAATTGCCGCCGAACAGCGTGCCGACCGTCGCCCCCGCCGGCGCGGCGGTGTCTTCGGGCGTGGCAGGCAGCGTGGCGGAGCCGCTCGCGAGCGGCGCGTCATTGACCGCGTTCACGGTGAAGCCAATCGTCTCGGCCGTCGCCGTATACGCCGAACCGCTCGTGTCGACGCCACTGCCGAGTCCGCTCGGCAACGCCGACAGCGAGCCGTTGGCGGCGCCGTCGAACTGGTCCCAGCCGCGGAACGTCAGCGCATTCGGCACCGTGCCGTTCCAGTTCGGATTCGGGTCGAAAAAGATCCGCGTGTTGGCGTCGGCGGCCAGATGCAGCGCGTTCGTCGCGGAGATTACCGGCAAGCCGCTGCCCGCGAATTCGGTCCAGTTCGCGCCGCCGTCGGTCGAATACCACCACGAGCCTTCGCTCGTGTCCGCCTGCGTGATGGCGACGCCGAGGCCGCCTGGCGTGCTGCCGCCATGCGCGTTCGCGCCGTCGCTGTCGGTCACGTTGCCGCCGCCCGTCAGCGCCGACACCAGCGTGCCGACCGCGCCTTCCGGCGTGCCGGAATCCTCGGGCGTGCCGATCGACACGGGGTTGCCGGCCAGCACCGGTGAATCGTTGTGCGCGACGATCTGGATCGCCGCGGCGGCGGCGTTCGTCGTCGTGCCGGTCGTGCTGTCCATCACCGAAATGGTGACCTGGCGCGTGGTCGTGTCGGGGGTGTCGTTGGAATCGTAGTACTCGACTGCCCGCAACGCCGTCTGGACGGTGGCCGCGCTCAGGTTCGAGCCGCTCAGCGTCATCGTGCCGGTGGCCGTGTCGAACGAGGCGGTGACGCCGCTCGGCATCGTGCCTGCGACGAGGACGTCCTCGCCCGGCCGGTAGTTGGCGATCTGCACCGTCGCGCCCGAGAACGTGTCGGCGCTCGTCACCGCCAGCCCCGGGTCCACCACTACGGCCGCGGCAGCCGGGTCCGAGTTGTTCGGATCGTCGAAGGTGGCTGTCACGATGCCGGTCTGCGGCACTTCGTTGACGGTGACGAATACGGGCGTGCTGGTCATCACGCCGCCCGTGCCCTGCGCGCCGGTCGTGTTGTGGTCGTCGAGCGTCACGCCGATCTTGATACCGGTGCTCACCGTGCTGGTATCAGTGCTCGAATACGCGAGGTTGTCGAGCACTTCGGTGACGGCCGCGTTCGTGGCGCCGGCGCCGAGCGTGATCGACAGCTTGCCGTTCGCCTCCGTGTAAGTGCCGAGCACGCTGCCCCCGAACGTCACGTTGCCGCCGGACAGCATCAGTTGGCCCGTGCCCGTGAACAGGTCGGTGCCGACGGGCGCGGTGGTCGCGCCGTTGTAGCGCTGGACCGTCAGCGTCGCGCCATCGAAGTCACCGCCGAGCGCGGCGATCTCGTTGTCGAGCGCACTGGCTGAGCCGGCCAGTGTCACGGGTGCGCCGCCTTCGGTGTAGTTGACGCTGCCGTTCCAGTTCGTGATGACCGGCGCGGTGTCCGGCGCCTGGAACGAGAAGTCCACATTGCTCTGTGCGTTGCCGCCGGATATGAACGTCGCCGTCGGCGGGCTGTTGCTGATCGACCCGTCCGGGTCGAAGACCAGCGTGTCGGCGGCCGGTATGTTGCCCGCGAGCGAAATCACGACCGTGCCGTCGGGCAGCACGCCGAAGTTGTACGTTCCGTCCGCGCCCGTAGTGGTGGTTTCGTGGACGACCGTGCCGTCGGGCTGCGTGATCGTCGCCGTGACGGTGACGCCGGCCAGCGGCGTGTCGTTCGAGCCACCGGTTTGCGAGAAGGTCGTCGTGTCGTTGCCGAGGTCTTGCCAGACCCGGCCCTGCGCGGTGCCGATGTCGGTCGATGCGCTCGCGCGGTACGTGTTGACCGCCGGGTTCAGACCCGGGTCGAAGTCGCGCGGACCGGTGTCCGTGCCGGCCGCGCCGGTGGTCGAGCCGTTGAAGGTCTGCGGCCCGGCGAGGCTTTGCCACGTCGCGACGGCCGTGTCGTTCTGCACCGTCATGCCCGAGGCGACGTTCACCGTGTACGTGATGACCTCGGTGCCGCCCGCGGCGAGCGACCCCAGTGTGTAATGCAGGTCACTGCCGGTCGTCGAATCGACGCCGCCCACGGCGCTGCCGGTCGCGCCGATGAATGCGATGCCGCTTTCGTTCGCCACGGCCTGGTCGTCGACGGCGACGTTGTCCGCCGTCGACGAACCCGTGTTGTGCACAGTGACCTGGTACGTGACGGTGCCGTCGGCGTTGTCGACGGCGGTCGCGGTTTTCGTCAGCGTGACGGCCGGTGCGTCGACGGCGACGGCGACGCTGTTCGACGTGGCGGCGCCGCTGTTCACCGACATCGACGCCGAAAGCACCGTACCCGGCATGTTGCTGGCGATGTTCTCGACCACCGCGTTGAACTGGACGATGACGAAGTTGGCCTGCGCCTTGCCGTCGTTATTGGAGAGCGTGCCGAGGTCGATGGTGACGGTGTTGCCGTTGACGGTGATCGCGCCCGGCGGCAGCTCGTTGCCCGGACGGAAGGTGGCGACGTCGTCAGCCGAACTGACGGTGTTCGTGGCGCCCGACGGCGACAGGAAGTTCGCGCTGCCCGGCGTGCCGTCCTGCATCTGCGGCAGCCCCGAGATCGCGTTGTTGCTCGAAACGATGTCGCCGTCCGGGCTGACCAGCGTGAACGTCACGCTGCCCGGCAGATATTCCATGCCGGGCGGCAGGTCGAAGGTCAGCGTGGCCGGGTTGGCGCCTTCCGGAATCTGCACCACACCGTGCAGCGTGACCACTTCGCCGACCGTGGCTTCGGTAGTCGCTTGCGTATTGTTCTGCGCCGGCGGGTTCGTCGGGTCCGTGTTGTTCGATTCGCCGCTGATTGACAGCGTCGGCGTGATCTGACCGATCTCCACGGTTTGCGTCGCGCTGTTGGCGGTGAACTGATGCCCCTGCTGCGCACCCGGCAGCGAGTAATACGTGACCGGCGTGGCCGTGGCCGACGTGTCGACCGTCATCGTGGTGCCGGCCGGCTGGTTGGTGGCTACGTGCGCCTGGAACGTGAACGTCGCAGTCTGGCCGACGCCGAGCGCGCCGACCATGATGTCCAGCGGGCCGCTGCCGGAGACGCTGCCGCCCGTGCCGCCGCCGGTATATGCCAGCGTGCCCGCGTCGTAGATCAGGCCGGGCGGCAGATTGAGCAGATCGGATACATCGTTGGCAATGCCGGTGCCGTTGTTGGTCAGCGTGACCGTGTAGGTCAGGTCTTCGTTACTGAATACCGTGCCGTTGTTCGCGATCGGCGCGCCGGTGTTGCTGTCGGCTACCGTCATGTGCTCGGTCACGCTCGGATCGAGTTCGGTGAGCGTGGTGCTGGCGCGCGCGGTCTGGTTGGTGTCGTATGAAAGGACCGCGGTGTTCTGAAAGGTGCCACCCGGATCGGGCGTCGCGCCTGGGGCGAGGGTGGCGGTGTACTTAATGACCACCGTGCCGTTGGCGTCGAGCTGGCTGTTGGTCAGTGTCGGGCCCAGATCGAACGTGAGCACGGTCTGGCCGCCGACGATGGAGACCGAGGCGTTGCCGCTTCCCGCGACGCCGTTGAAGGTGATTCCGTCGACGCTGGCGAGCGTCATGCCGGCCGGCAGCGTATCGGTCACGATGATGTCGCTGCTGCCGTTCGACGTCACGCCTTCCGCCACCGTGACGGTGATCTGGTACTGCACGGACTCGCCGAGTACGACATCGTTGAGCGGCACGTCCGCATCGCTGCTGCCAATGACGGTCTTCGCTATGGTGGGCGCGGTGACGGCGATGGTTGCCGAGTCCGACAGCGCCGCCGCGTTTTCGCCGAGCGTCTGCTCGTTCGCGCCGGTGCCCGTGACGAAACCGTTGCCCGCCGCCACGCCGCCCGCGACGCTCGCCCAGTTGACGATCTCCGAGCTTGCCACGAGCGTGGTGCCGGTCGTCTGCGTGGCTTTCAGGCCCAGGTCGTACACGACGTAGACCTTGTCGCCGGCGGCGATGCCCTGCGTGCCGGTGGTGACGGTGAGGCCGGTGCTGAAATAGTCGGCTTCCGCCGTGCCGGACAGGCCGGTGATCAACTGGCCCGCCGAGTTGTAGACCGCGAAGTTGTGGACGTCGGCGGTGGTGTAGCCGGGCGGCAGCGTGCCTTGCACGTTGACGTCCCAGGCGGTTGCGTGACCTTCGTTGTCGACCGTCGACACCACGCGCACCAGGTCGCCGCCATCGACGCCGCTGACGTTGAGGTCGTCGGAATTCAGCGCGGAAGCCGGATCGCTCGCGCCGCTCGGGCTGAACAACGTGCCCACCGCCGTTCCGGCGACCGCGAACGGACCACTCGTGCCGCTCGGCGGGATGCCCGTCTGCGGGGGCCCCGGGTTGGCGGCGTTCGGGTTGGACGTATCCGGCGAAAAAGTACCCTTCGACGGGTTGCCGGCGCTGTCGCCGGTAGTCGACACCACGCCGGTCTTGACCGTCACTTCAGGCTCTTCCAGCGGCGTCTGCTTGATGGCCGACGCGGCGACCGTGTCGCCCGCCGCGTTGGTGTACGAACTGGTGCCCTGGCTGGTCAGCGCGAGGCCGTCGGCGAACGGCTTGTTTGACGCCACCACGCTGAACTGTACCTGGACCTGCTGGCCGGGCGTGTTGTTGGGGTCGTCGCGAGTGCCGAAATTGAACGAGATGCTGTTCGCGGTGCCGTTGGCGACCACGGCCGGCGTGCTCGTCTCGCCGGTGAGCGGGTCGATCACCTTGTAGGTGCCGGCGGCGGGCACGACGTCGGCGCCGTTCGTGTCTTCCGAGTAGACGACGTTGGTGCCGTTCGACAGCGGGTCGGCGGTGTTGAAGACCGGCTCGGGCAGAAAGGCCGTCAGGTCGAGGTTGCCGTAGTCGCCGGTGGTCAGCGTGTACGTGATGCCATAGGTGACGGTGTCGCCCGGTTCGATGACCGTGGTGTTGCTGGTGTCGCCGTTCACCGCGATCACGCTCAGCACCATCGAACCCGGCGCGACGGTGCCGGTGACCGCCGAGCCGTCGCTGACCGTGCCGAGGTTGGGATTCGTGATGGTCTGCGCCGTGGTGTCGACCGCCACGACCGTCGCGCTCGTGCCGGCCAGCGTGACCGTGTCGGAAATCGTGTCCTTTTCGCGCAGGCTCGCGCCGCTGTTGGCGTTGGTGTACTTGTCGAGCACCTTGGCGACGAACGAGATCACGCCTTGCGTCGGGCCGACCGACGTTGCGCCGGGGTTGCCGACTTCGCCGCCCACCAGCACCGAGCCGAGCGCGCCGCCTTCGATCATGCTGATCAGCATGCCGACGTTGAAGTTCACGGTGGTCGCGCCGGTGCCGCCGGCGCTGTCGTCGCGACTGTAATCCCAGGTGACGCTGGAGCCGCTCGCGTTCACCGTTTCGCCGTTGACGACGGCCGGCGTGTTATTGGGCAAGTCGTCGAACTGAAGCGTCTGGGTCGCGCCGCCGCTCGTGAGCTGGAGCGTCGGCGTCACGTAACCGACGTCGCCGGGCGCCAGCAGCGTCACGCCGTCGCCGATCAGGTCGGCGATTTTCAGGTTGTTCAGCGAGAAATAATCGGACACTTCGAAGGCGATCGAATACGTGACGGGCTCGCCCGGCACGATGTTGCCGTTCATCGAGTTGTCGGTGACCTGGATGGCGAGCGCCTTCGCGACGAACGACGTCGAATCCGTGTTGGTCGAGCTGTTGCCGGAGATGGGCTGCAGGCCGGCGGCGTGATCGACGGACGCGGTGGTGGCCTGCCACGCGCCGGTGTAGCTGTAGATCGCGGTCGTGTCGATCGTGCGCGGCGCGCCGTCCGGCGTCAGCACGGCCACGCCGTTGGCGTCGAATTGCGGCACGAAGACCGGAATCTTGATAACGATCGGCGCGCCGCTGGCGTCGGTGCCGAGCGAGTCGAAATGGATCGTAACGGTGCCGCCCGCCGTGCCCGGGCCGCCGGTGCCCGGATGGAACGTGGCCGTGCCGGTGACGCCGCCGGGGCCGGTGATGCCGATCGTGCCGGCGGTGTATTCCACCTGGTCGGGCAGCTTGAACGTGAAATCGAGACCCTGGATCGCGTCGCCGTTCGTGACGGGCGCGGGCGTGATCGTCACGACGTAGTTGAACGGATAGTCCGGACCGGTGGCGGTTTCGCCTTCGTGCAGGTCGGTTGTGGCGCTGACGTCGAGCAACGAAACCGTCGACGACGAGGATGTCGATGCGCCGATCAGCGACTGGTCGACGACTGGGTCGTTGAGCGGATCGGCGCCGTACTGGAAGCCGCCGCTCGCCGTGATTTTCAGCGGCTGGCCCGTGGGCGCGCTGGACAGCTCAGTGCTGTTGTCCATCGTAAACGTGAGCTTGATCGCCGCGGCGGGCTGGCCCGGCGTGAAGCTGCCGAACGGCAACACCAGCACGTACATCGAATCGCCGGCCTGGTAGCCGGGCGGCGCGGTGATGAACACCGGCTTACCGTCGCTGCCGAGCGCGAGTGGGCTGAACGCGCCCAGCCCTTCGCCGGCGACGTTGGTGATCGTGATTTTCTGGAAGCTCACGGCCGTGCCGAGGAACGTCGCGCTAGTCAGCGTGACTTTCTGGTTGGCGTCGGACGGCACGAACAGGTCGATGAACGGACCGTAGCCGACGGCGTTGCCCGCCGCGTTCGAGAAGTTCACCGTTTCCGTGAAGGTGCTGCCAAGCAGGATGTCGCCGGGCACGGTGGTCGGGTCGAAGGTGACGGTCGGGAGCGGCGTGTCGAGCACACCGGTGTAGGCCGCCATGGCCGCCGTGGTGAACGGCGTGCCGACCGCGAGTACGCCCGTGGTGCGTTCGAGCGTCCAGTCGCCGCCCAGTTGCGCGGCGCCGGTGGCATCGGTCGATGCGCCGACCTGCGCGCCCGTCAGCGCGTGAACGCTGTTGACGAAGGCCGCGCCGCTGTCGCCCGCACCCACGTCGCAACCCCAGAATTCGATGTCGCCATTGGCGGCGAGATGGTCGCCCCACGACGCCACCTGGCCCGCATGGCTCGCGAGCGTGGCGGCCGTGACGGGCGCGTTGCCCAGTTCGAGCTGACCGGCCTGGCCGTAGGTGAGGAAGTGGATCGCGGTAAGGTCCGAACGCCCCTTGAGCGCTGCCGTGACCTGCGCGATACCGTCGCGATCCGGGTCGATCAACACGACCTGGACGTCGCTCTTTACGCCCGCCGCCAAGGTTTGCCAGTTCGAAACGCGTGGATCGACGAAGAGGATTTCGGTTGCGTGCGGGTTGGGCGCGAGGGCCGGGACGCCGGGGTAGAGCGCCGCATTCGCCGACTCGCTATGCAGCTCCGCGTTCAGCCCGTGGTGGTGATGGTGGTGGACATGAGTCGTCGCGTGCGACGCATCGGGATGGGTGTGTTCGTGTGCAGAATGCGCTGCTTTGTTAGCGACGGCGGCAATGCTGCCGTCGAACAGATGACGTGCCTCTAGAACAAGTTTCATGTCTACCCCGATTTTTGTTGTGCAATCTAACTGTTTTAATTTTGCACATCAAGTGTCTTCGGTATGGATTAAACGAGATTTAACTATTGAGTTTTGGGGCCGGGAGAATGGAAACACAATTAAGACTGCTATTTGGGATCCGGCGTTTTAAACGTCATGAGGCCATGGCGTGACATACGTATGAAAGCCCTGCAAAACCTGGCATCGGTAAGGGCTTTGAGCGTGGTTCCTCCCCGTGGAACAGGATGGCTATCACGTGTTTTCGGCTATGGCTGAATGGAAAGACAGCCGCAGCGGCCGCCTGTCAGTTGTGTAAGATTATTTAGAAGAATAGAAATGTAAATGTAAAATTCGAATTGAATTTAAATTCATTGTATGGAATGACCCTCGCTTTAAAAGGGCAGTTTCAAGATACAGGCGCAACACCTCCGGCGTTCTCGCTCATCGTGTGTTGGCGCTTGCATGTTTCGGCCTCGTCGTGGCAGAAGAATCCCGGCATGACGTTGGCGATTCAGACGGCCGGCGAGATGCTGATGCCGAACAGTGAACATTTGCTCGGCTGCATGGCGCCGGATCAAGGCGGTTGCGAGCGGATGTTGATCGAGCTGAAAACACCGGACAAGACCTGATTCGCACGCAATATGAACGGACACTGGTGTCCGGCGTGTTCCATGCACTCGCGTGATTGATGCGATTCAGCGCACCCAACTTGACTGCCTGCAATGCATCAGGTCCGATTAATTCTTGAAGGATATCTTTCTGGACTCCGATACAGACCTGATGGTGATCTCGTTCAAGCGCCTTGCCGATTAATTTGGCTGTCCTTAAGTACTGCGAGTTCGATACCACGCCGGGCCAAGAAGTTGACAGTGCCTTTTACCCTGCTGATGTGCTTGCGGAGCATCGTTCGGCAGGGTTGGGCGACTAAGGACATAGTTTCGTCGACACTCGACGGGCGCTAGCGGCGCCACCCGCGATGTCGGTAGTATCCACGGCCATAGTAACGGGGGTAGTAATGGGGCTCGTAGTAGCCTGGGCCGTAAAAGCCGCGATATCCGCCGTC